>NZ_JADDRN010000019.1:0-136975 GCF_017355445.1 Delftia sp. SD018 | reverse complement strand
GGTGCTGTTGAGCGCCGACATGCTCGCGCTGCGCGAGCGCCACGGCCTCGACGCCTGCACCCAGGCCGTGCGCGAATCCCTGGCGCAGATGCGGGCCGATGCGCAGGAGCGGCTGCGGTCCGGCGAGCCCGATGCAGGCGCGCCCGGCATCACTGAGGTGGTCCAGGCGGCCGGCCTGCGTCTGGCGCGGCGCTTTGCGCCCCGGCTGCGCACGGTCTTCAACCTCACGGGCACGGTGCTGCACACCAACCTTGGCCGCGCCCTGCTGCCGCAGGAGGCGGTGGACGCCGTGGTGGCCGCCATGACGGCGCCGGCCAACCTGGAGTACGACCTGGAAGACGGCGGCCGTGGCGACCGCGACGACCTGATCGAATCCCTGGTCTGCGAACTCACGGGCGCCGAGGCCTGCACCGTCGTCAACAACAACGCCGCCGCCGTGCTGCTGACCCTGGCCACGCTGGCGGCCGGGCGCGAGGTCATCGTCTCGCGCGGCGAGCTGGTGGAGATCGGCGGCGCCTTCCGCATTCCCGACGTGATGACGCGCGCAGGCGCCACCATGGTCGAGGTGGGCACCACCAACCGAACCCATGCGCGCGACTACGAAGGCGCTGTCGGCGAACACACCGGCCTGCTCATGAAGGTGCATTGCAGCAACTACGCCATCACCGGCTTCACCAAGGCCGTGAGCGACGCGGAGGTGGCATCCATTGCCCATGCGCACGGCCTGCAGATGGTGGTGGACCTGGGCAGCGGCACACTGGTCGATCTGCGCGAATGGGGCTTGCCCTACGAGGTCACGGTGCGCGAGACCATCGAGTCGGGCGCCGACATCGTCACCTTCAGCGGCGACAAGCTGCTGGGCGGCCCGCAGGCCGGCCTGATCGTGGGCCGCAAGGACCTGATCGCCCGCATCAAGAAACACCCGCTCAAGCGCGCACTGCGCGTGAGCAAACTCACCCTGGCCGCGCTGGAGCCTACGCTGCGCCTGTACCTGCACCCCGAAAAGCTGGCCGAGCGCCTGACCACGCTGCGCCTGTTCACGCGGCCCCAGGCCGACATGCAGTCCCGCGCGCAGGCGCTGCAGCCGCTGGTGCAGCAGGCGCTGGGCAGCCGCTACGTGGTGGAAACCGCCGAGATGAACAGCCAGATCGGCAGCGGCGCCCTGCCCGTGGAAAACCTGCCCAGCTGGGGCCTGCGCCTGCATCCGGCCGACGGACGCCAGGCCGGCCGCCAGCTCACCCGGCTGGAGGCCGGCCTGCGCAGCCTGCCGCGCCCCGTCATCGGCCGGCTGCATGACGACGCGCTGTGGCTGGACCTGCGCTGCCTGGAAGCGGCCGACGAGCCTGCCTTCACCGAACAACTGCCGCTGCTGCACATCGCCTGAGGACGAACGCATGATCATCGGCACCGCCGGCCACATCGACCACGGCAAGACCACCCTGGTGCGCGCGCTCACGGGCGTGGACACCGACCGACTCAAGGAAGAGAAGGCGCGCGGCATCTCCATCGAGCTGGGCTATGCCTACACGCCGCTGCCCAATGGCGAGGTGCTGGGCATCATCGACGTGCCCGGCCACGAAAAATTCGTACACACCATGGCCGCAGGCGCCGTGGGCATAGACCACGCCCTGCTGGTGGTGGCGGCCGACGACGGAGTCATGCCGCAGACGCGCGAGCACCTGGACATCCTGCAGCTGCTGGGCGTGCGCGAAGCCACCGTGGCCCTGACCAAGGCCGACCGCGCCACGCCCGAGCGCCTGCAGCAGGTGCGCGCCGAGATCCAGGCCCTGCTGGCCCCCACGCCGCTGGCAGGCGCGCCAGTCTTCCCTACCGCGGCAGCCCTGCCTGACGACGCAGGCGTGGCGCAGTTGCGCGAGCACCTCATGGCGCGCGCCCAGTCCATTCCCGCGCGGGCCAGCGACGGGCTGTTCCGCCTGGCCGTGGACCGCAGCTTCACGCTGCCTGGCCAGGGCACCGTGGTCACGGGCACCGTGTTCGGCGGCCAGGTGAAGGTGGGCGACACGCTGGTGCACTCGGCCTCGGGCACCGAGGTGCGCGTGCGCAGCCTGCATGCCCAGAACCAGGCCAGCGAACAGGGCCTGGCCGGACAGCGCTGCGCGCTCAACCTGTCGGGCATTGCCAAGGAAGCCATCACGCGCGGCGACTGGATCGCCGACGCACGGCTGCTGCAGGCCAGCGACCGGATCGACGTGCGCCTGCAACTGCTGGCCGATGCGCCATCACTGGCCCAATGGACGCCTGTGCATGTACACATCGGTACGGCGCGCTGCACGGCCCACGTGGCCCTGCTGCAGGACCAGCCGCTGGGCCCGGGCGAACAGGCCATCGTCCAACTGGTGCTGGACATGCCCGTACATGCCCAACCCGGCGACCGGCTCATCGTGCGCAATGCCCAGGCCAGCCGCACCATTGCCGGCGGCAGCGTCATCGATCCCTTTGCACCCGCACGCAAGCGCCGCAGCCCCGAGCGCACGGCCTATCTGCAGGCGCTGGAATCGCTGATTGCCACCGGGGACGCCAGCGCGCTGGTGCAAGGCGCGGCCCACGGTATTGCCACATCGCAGCTCATGCGCCTGACGGGCCGCGCATCGGTGGCCACGGATGCCCGCCTGCACCGCCTCCCACTTGCCGAGGGCGATACGCTGCTGCTGGGCGAGGCACGCTTGCAGCAGCTGCGCAACCAGGTGCTGGACAGCATGGCGCGCTTCCACGACAAAAGCCCCGACGAGCCCGGCGTGAACGCCGCACGCCTGCGCCGCATGGCACTGTCGGGCCTGGTGCATGCAGGGCATGACGCGCTGTGGAAGGGCCTGCTGCAAGCCCTGCTGCAGGACGGCAGCCTGGCCGCCAGCGGCGCCTGGCTGCACCTGCCCGGCCACAGCGTGCAGCTGTCGGACAGTGAAAAGCAGATCGCCCAGAAACTGCTGCCGGCCATCGAGGCCGGCCGCTACGACCCGCCCTGGGTGCGCGACCTGGCCCGCGACAGCGCCACCGGCGAGGAAACCGTGCGCCAGCTGCTGCGCAAGCTCGCACGCCAGGGCCAATTGTTCCAAGTCACCAAGGACCTGTTCTACACGGCAGCCCGCATGGACGAACTCGCGACCCTGGTCCGCGAGCTGGCCTCCTCCACCCCCAACGCCGAAATCCAGGCCCACGCCTTCCGCGACGCCACCGGCCTGGGCCGCAAGCGCGCCATCCAGATCCTCGAATTCTTCGACCGCATCGGCTACACCCGCCGCCTGCGCGACGCCCACCTGCTGCGCCCCGATGTGCAGTGGACCACTGGTGCCACAGCAAGAATCTGAGGCAAGGGGCCGCTACAATGGCCAGCTTTGCTTCGCCACGGCGCCAGCAACCGGCGCGGCCCAGGGCGAGAGACACCGAGCAAGGGCCGCCCCGCAGCAAGGGTGTCGTCCCCCTCCCCCGCGAAGCGGGTAGAGAGGCGCCGTGCAACGGGGGGAAGCGGCGTAAGCCGCTCAGGGGGAGCTTCAATCCAGAAGGAAAGCATACGCACCCGGTGGTGCGCCCGGGCTTCAAACCCGGTCAGGGGCGTCAGCCGCTCCTGGGTAGGTTCGACTCCTGCTGCTTTCCGCCAATCCCCCCGACTCTGATTCCAGCCAAGTTCCGGCTATTGCAAGGGCACGACGATGGCCACGCGGCGGTTCTCCGCTGCATCGCTGGGCACCACGGGCATGGCGCGGCCCAGGCCCTTGACCTCGATATCCTGGCGCGCCAGGCCAGCTTCGGCCAGCACATCGGCCACCGCCTCTGCGCGGCGCAGCGACAGGCGCATGTTGTAGGCATCGCTGCCGCGATCGTCCGTATGGCCTTCCACGCGCAGCCGCTCTATGCCCACGCCCTTGAGGGCACGGCCCAGCTCCAGCACCTTGGTACGCGCCTGGGCGCCGACTTCGGCCGAATCAAAGCCGAACAGCAGCTTGCCCGACATCTGCAACTCCCAGCCCTGGTCTGCCTGCGCAAAACCCTGGCTGCGCAGCAACTGCTGCTGTTCTTCGGTCAGCCCCGGCGCCTTGGCCGGCGCCTGCGGCACCGTCTGGCAACCGACCAGTGCAAGGGCCAGCACTGCGGCCGCACCTGCGCCGCACATCCGGATCCAGCTCCGTCGTTTCAACATGTCATCCTCCTGTGATTCGTTCGGCCTGGCGCATGGCCTTGGCCTGGTACATGGCCTGGTCTGCATGGCGCATCAGCGTCTCCATGCTCTGGCCATGCTTGGGAAAAAGGGCGACGCCCGCGCTGACCGAAGGCTGCAGCACCACGCCGTCGCCAACGACCAGGGGCTCGCGCATGGCGGCCTCTATCTTGTCCTGCACCATCTGCGCGTCGCCGCCGCCGCCGATGGGATAGAGCAGGATGGCGAATTCGTCGCCACCCAGGCGGGCGACCAGGTCGGTCTCGCGCACCTGCGAGCGCAGCCGGGCACCCACCGCCTTGAGCAGCACATCGCCCACGGCATGGCCGTAGGCATCGTTGACCTGTTTGAAGCGGTCGTTGTCCAGAAACAGCACGGCCAGCTTCTGCCCGCTCTCCGCCGCACTGTCCAGCGCCTGCTGCAGTCGCTGCTCGAAATGCAGGCGGTTGGCCAGCCCCGTGAGGCTGTCGCGCGAAGCCTGTCGCTCCAGGGCCGAATTTTGCTGCTGCAGCCGCTCATGGCGCGTCTGCAGCTCGGCCAGCAGTGCGTTGAAGTTGTCGCCCAACTCGCGCAGCTCGGCAATGCGCGCCAGCGGCACGCGCTGGTCCATGGATCGGTCATGGCGCACGGCCCGGGCCACGCGCGCCAGCTGCTGCAGCGGCTCGGCAATGTCGCGCAGCATGCGGCGCGACTGGCGCAGGCCCACATAGCCGCTGACACCCACGCACAGCACCAGCACGATGAAACCTGCGCCCAGGAAGCGGACCAGGCCCACGCCATCGCTGGCCAGCTGCACACTGCCGACCAGCCTGCCGTCCTGGCGCACATCGGCCTCGGCGCGCGGCAGGCCAATGCCCACGGCCAGCAGCTCCCCGATGCTGGACAGCGCCGAGCCACCATGGCCCGACCACCGCACGAACGGGCGGCCCTCGGCATCGAAGACCTCGGCATGGGCCACGCCTTCGCCGCGCAGCAGCTGGTCCAGCACGCGGGCGGCCTCGTCGCGGTCACCGAAGACCAGCGATGCCTCGACCGTATAGGCCAGCGAACGGGCCACCAGATGCAGGTTGTTGGACAGGTACAGGCGCAGGGTGGCCACGCCGACGATGAGCAGCAGCGCCCCCGCCAGCGCGATGGCCACCGCCGCCATGCGCAGGTGCGCGCGGCGGATCACGTTGCGCAGGGAGGCATTGCCGGACAGGGACAACTTCATGGCAAGGTCCTGTGGCGCGCCAGTTGCAGCACCTTGGGATTGACACGCAGGCCGCTGCGGGCCACGGAGTCGAGGCTGACCTCGAAGCCCGCGCCCTCGCCACGGCGGCGCAGGCAGAACATGGCGCCGATGCGGCACAGCTCGCCCCGCTCGCTGATGGTCAGCAGCGGCCGCCCGGCCAGCTGCTCCATGAGCTTGCGCCAGGCCGCCTCATCGAGCTGGCCGGCATAAATGCCCTCGCATTCGACCAGGGCGCGCGCATCGACGGGCACCACGCGCCGCACCTCCAGCCGCTGGCTGCCCACGGTCTGCGGGGCGCCATTGAGCAGGTCGTCGGCATATTCGGTGGAGCCCACCACGCACAGCCGCAGCACGGGGCTTTCCGTGGGCCAGCGCGTGTAGCCCAGGATGCCTACGACGGTGCGGGTCACCCCCAGCTCATGCTCATCGGCCGCCGGCTCCGCATGTGCCTGCCCCACCAGCCCGGCCTGCAAGGCCAGCAAGCCCACGACCAGCCAGGCCCGGGCAGACAGGCCTTTGATCCTGCAATCCATGCCCCACCTGCGGTGTGTGTGATGTATGCGATGTGTGCGAGCTGCCAACCAAGGCTCCTTGAACGGAATATCCATGCATTGCGCCACGCTGGCGCACTGAAGCATTTTTTCACATATCGACCCCATCGGGCCGACGGGACTGTCACGCCGGGTCGCCCGTGATGGGCCAATGCGGCAACACATCAAAGCGCAGAGGCAGGCAGCCGGTAGTGATAGCCGTAGAGCGCCTGAAAGCCCAGGCTTTCATACAGCCCGCGCGCCACCATGTTGGGCGCACGCACCTGCAGTTCGGCCCATTGCGCTCCCTGCGTCTGCCCCCAGTGCATCAGGCCATGCACCAGCGCCCGGCCCAGTCCCTGGCCGCGCAGCGCAGGCGTGATGACGATGTCATACAGGCCCACGCAGCCGCGCTCCACGACGGCCAGGCCAAACCCGACCACCTCGCCGCCCACCTCGCCGCCCACTCCACCGCCCACTTGCAGCGAAGCAAATGCGGCGGGCCAGGCAATGGACTGCAGCATATGGTGGTGCGCCTGCCTGTGCTGCTCCGGCACGGCGCCGGCCTGGGCAAAGCCCTGCAGCCAGGCCGTGCCAGGCTGGGCTTGAATGGCAAGGGTCCAGCCCTGGTCGTTCGCTGGCGGCGCCATGTCCGTCAATGCAGCACGCATCACCAGGGAGGGGTCGGCCAGCAGGTAGCCGGCCTGCGCCAGCTGCGCATCCGCATCGGGACTTGCCAGGGGCGAGAGACGAAAGATGGCAGGCAGGCCCTGGCGCTCGTAGAAGGCCTCGATCTGCGGCAGCAAGGCGCCAAGGCGGGCGCCGGGCTGCTGGGCATTGGCCGAGTTGGCGCGCTTGGTATGGCCCTGCGCAGCGCGCAGCAGCCAGTGGCCGCAGAGCACGGTGCGCTGGGCCGGCCAGGCGTTGAAGCCGCGCTGCTCCACGCCCACCACCGTCTCGGGATCGCATTCCACGGATGCGCGGTCATGAGTGAAAGACTTGGACATGCCCGCTTGTACCATGGCCGCCCGCCGTGCCCGCCCATAATATGGCGCGCCGCCGCGCTGGCGGCAGGCACTCTTTCCCACTACTGCGATCGCCGCCGATCGCCGGATTGCTCCATGACCACAGACACCTCCCAAGCCCCCCGACTCACCTCGCTGTCCCATGGCGGCGGCTGCGGCTGCAAGATCGCGCCGGGCCTGCTGGCGGAGCTGATCGGCAAGAGCGCGCTGCCCAAGCAGTTCTTCCCGGACCTGCTGGTGGGCACGGAGACCGCCGACGACGCCGCCGTCTACCGCATCAACGACGAGCAGGCCATCGTGGCGACCACGGACTTCTTCATGCCCATCGTGGACGACCCGTATGACTTCGGCCGCATCGCCGCGACGAATGCGCTGTCCGACATCTACGCCATGGGCGGCCAGCCCCTGATGGCCCTGGCCATCGTGGGCATGCCCATCAATGTGCTGCCGCACGACACCATTGCCAAGATCCTGGAAGGTGGCGAATCGGTCTGCCGCGATGCCGGCATTCCGCTGGCCGGGGGCCACTCCATCGACTCGGTCGAGCCCATCTACGGCCTGGTCGGCATCGGCATCGTCAACCCCCGCCAGATGAAGCGCAATGCCGACGCCCGGGCCGGCGACGTGCTGATCCTGGGCAAGCCGCTGGGCGTGGGCATTCTGTCGGCCGCACTCAAGAAGAACCTGCTGGACGAGGCCGGCTACCGCGCCATGGTGGAGGCAACCACCCTGCTCAACCGCCCCGGCACGGCGCTGGGCAAGATGGACGGCGTGCACGCGCTGACCGATGTGACGGGCTTCGGCCTGCTGGGCCATGGCCTGGAACTGGCACGCGGCGCGAGCCTGACGGCACGCATCGACAGCCGCAGCCTGCCCGTGCTGCCCACGGTGCAGAGCTTTGCCGAGCAGGGCGTCATCACGGGCGCCTCGGGCCGCAACTGGGCCTCTTATGGCGCGCAGGTTGCGCTGGGCGCCGGCATCACCGATGCGCAGCGCGCGCTGCTGACCGATCCGCAGACCTCGGGCGGCCTGCTCGTGTCCTGCACGCCGGATGTTGCCGATCAGGTGCTTGCACTGTTTGCCGAGCAGGGCTTTGGCAGTGCCGCCATCGTCGGGCGCATGGAGGCGGGCGAGCCGCGCGTCATCGTGGACTGACGGCCAGCGCATTCCAAAAGCAACGGGGGCCTCGGCCCCCGTTGCTTTTGGCACTCCCGGCGAGCCGCCAGCGAACCGGCGGCCCGTCACCGGGTCACAGGTTGCTTCACTCGCTCACGGTCTGCGTCTTGTAGGCCGGGCTGGCCTGGATGGCGCTGTCGGTGAACGGCAGCTTGAGCCATTGGCGGGCGCCGTAGGCCTTGGTGTAGTCCACGTAGTGGGCCGAGGCCGGGTCGTCCGACAGCGAGAAGGTCAGGAAGGTATGGGCCTCCACACCGGCCGACGGGAAGCTCACCACCTGCATGTAGCTGTTGCCGTGCGGCTGGCCATCCATGCTGTAGCCGCCCTGCTCTATCTTGTTTTCCGAGCAGGTGATGGTGAAGTAGCCCACCTCGCCGCAGCCGCCATACAGCGCGATCTTCTCGCCGCCGCGCTGCGAGAACAGCACGGTGCCGCGCGCCGCGTCCATGGCAAAGCCGCTGGCCTGCACGGCCTTCACTGCTTCGGCGAACGCCTTTTGCAGCGCCGCCTTGGCAGTGGGCTTGATGCCACGCGGCGTGTTGACGGGTTCGGCCGCATCGAAGGGCACGGCATAGAGGTCGGCCGATTTGATCTGACTGGCCACGCGCTTCCAGAACTCATCCCAGACATGGGAACCCCTGGATGCCGCCGTGCCCGTGCCGTCCCAGGCCTGCAGCGCCGTGCAGGCAGCCGATACGTCCACCGTTTCACCCGCCGAGGACACGGGGCCTGGACAGACCTGGGCCAATGCCTCGTCCTTGAAGCGCGCGCTGTAGACACGGCTGTCCAGCACCATCTGGCGCACGATGTCGCTGGTGGCCAGCTTGCCCGGGTAGCCGTCCGTGCCCGCCAGCCGCTGCAGCGCCATGGTGTGGCCCAGGCGCGTGCGCAGGCTCTGGGCCGACGAAGTGGAGCCGAAGATGGCCGGATAGCCGGTCAGCGGCGCCGAGGCATTGGACAGCCAGTAGCTGTCGTTCATGTTGCCCACGTAGTCGCTGCGCAGCAAATTGGGCATACGTGCGGGGCCGATGGCGCCGGCCTGCACCGAATCCGCATCCGAACTCCAGTCGCACTGGCTGCTGCCACCGGCCAGCACCGGCACCTGGGGCAGCGCCGCGTTGATGGCGGCCGAGGCGGGCGTGGCACAGGCCTGCAATTGCGCGGGCGGCACGTTGGGCACGGCTCCTATGTCGGCATACCAGACCTGGGCATTGCCGCGCCCTGCGGCGACGGTGTTGACCCAGGGAATGGCCGACTCCTCCTTCTGGATGCGGATGAACTCGTCCAGCGACTTGGCCTGGTTCCAGCGCAGCCAGTTGCGGAAGGTGCGGTAGTTGTAGGCGTTGATGTCGCGGATGGCGAACACGCTCTGCGTGGTCCAGCCCAACGCCGGGTCCATGGCGCCGAGGTTGACCACCGGGCCGTGCACGGTCTTGTACAGCGTGCGCGTGACCTGGTCCTGCCCGCCGGAGGCATTGCGCACGCTCACGGTGATCTTGCTGGCCTGCATGGCCTCGGTCTTGCCGTCGCGCACATAGCGGGTCGGGTCATTGGGCGCCAGTTGGTACATGAACAGGCCGAAGCGCCGCGCCGTGGACACGGTATGGCTCCAGGCCACGTCGTTGTTGAAGCCGATCAGCACCATCGGGATGCCCAGAAAGCTGGCGCCACTGACATCGATCTCGCCGGGAATCGTGAGCTGCGATTGATAGAAGCGGTCCGGCCCCTTCCAGTACCAGTGCGGATTGCCGAACAGCACGCTGCTGCCGCCGCCCGTGGCCTGCTGGCCAAAGCCGTACATGTTGCTGCCGATGCCCGTGGTGCCGCCCACCTGCAATGATGGCGCCACCACCTGCCCCGGCTTGAGCGCGGCCAGCTGTGTCGCGGCCGGCCGGGCCTTCGCCGGCTTGGCCGAGGCCGTTGCTGCCGCAGCCGCTGCAGGCGGCACGGCATTGGCGATCTGGGCCACGAAGTTGCTGTAGCCGCCGGCCAGATTGGCCGTGTACATGCGCCGCCAGATGTCCTGCGCGGTAATGGCCTGCACCCAAGGCTGGCCCGCGCAGGCCGCATTGGTCTTGGCCCCGGCCGGGGTCTCGCGCACCACGCGGTTGTAGCCGGCCACGAAGCCATCGACCAGTTGCTTGAGCTTGTCCGGCTGGGCCTGGATCATGGCGGCCACGGCGTCATCGGAGACGACATGGCGGAAGAAGAAGTCCGAGTCGAGATTGCGCGGCCGGTCGATGGTGCTGTCGTAGACGGCCTGGGCATCGCCGCCAAGGTAGCGCGAGCGCTCCCCGCGGTACGTCAGGAAGGAGTCGGCCATGGTGCACAGGTTGTCCTGCGCCTGGGCATAGCCGGCGCCATAGCCCAGGCCCGTCCAGTCCTTGGCCTTGATGTGCGGAATGCCCATTTCCGTGCGGCGGATCTCCGCGCTGTACTTGCTGCTGGAGCCGTCGCCCGAACCGCCGCAGGCCGCCAAGGCGGCCAGGCAAATCAATGACAGGGGCTTCCATCCACTGCGAACCGCTGGGTACATGCTTTGTCTCCTGGTGTTATGCGTACACAAAGAAAGGCCCCTATTTGTACGGGGGCCCACAACAGCATAGGAGGGCCGCAAGGGACTGCCTACCCGGCAGTTTCACTAGCAGATGTCAGAGACCCGACAGTGGTTGCAAGGGCTGCAGCGCGCCCGTCAGGCAGCGGATTCGCCCGGCTGGCTCAGGGCCGCCGTCGTGCGCCGGTCGATCTTGCGGCTGAGCACCACCGAGGTATAGGTCTGCTGAATGCCGTCGATCAGGCCGATGCGGTCCAGCAGCGCATCGAGCTTTTCATTGCTCTCGCAGCGCACGAACACCATGTAGTCGTACTGGCCGCTGACGGCAGAGACCTCCTCGACCTCGGTGAAGCGGTTGAGCGCCTGCATGACCAACGTGGCCGTCTTGGGCTGCACGCGGATGCCGCAATACGCCCGCACGGCAGACTGCTCCACGCGTGCGCCCAGGCGCACGCCGTAGCCAGCGATCACGCCCTCTTGCTCCAGCCTGGCAATGCGCGCCACCACCGTGGTGCGCGCCAGATTCATCTGCCGAGCCAGATGTGCGGTGGAAGCCCGTGCATTGGTCTGCAGCAGACGCAGCAGCTGGCGGTCGGTTTCATCAAGACGGTATTCCATGCGGTTCCCTGGATTTCAACGGCAAGCACCCATGGAGGCTGCCCGGATGTGGTTCCACATTTCGGCAGAGATCTCCCCCAATCCGGCGATTTTATGCGTTGCGCATCGTCGTTCTATCGACAGGAGTTGCACATTTCCGGGTACCGCGGCGGCAGGAACGCCTCTCCAACCCTCGCCGACCAGCAGCCGCCCCGACTGGCACCACCAGCTCTTGGGATATTCATCAGAAACAAAAGTAACTAATTACAAATTCTTGGTGCAACAGAAAGCAGGGACCACGCAGGGACCTGACTACGGAACCGCATAAATCCTTAGCATGCATCCCATCTTTCCTTCACAAAAGCTGCTCCAGGCGCACCGCTGCCACTTGCGGCAGTGCTGATCGGGCTTACCGGCGCCTGCGAAACGCTTTCATCGCATGCTGTATGCAAGATGGATCAGTACTTGCAAATACATGCATTTCCGCTAGATTGGCCCCGCAGGCGTAAATTTTGTGTACTCAAGTTACCCCGCACCTCTTGTCTGATCTGCCCCGAGGAGGATTTCCTGTTCCCGCTGCCCGCCGGGCCGCTCGTTCACCACCATGACAAGGGCATGGCCGCCATGCCCGACGAACGCGCGCAGAGTCCGGTGCCTCCATTCGGTCTCCACAGGGGAGACATATGTCACATCGCGCCGCATCCGGAGATCCGTGGAGCCTTCCACAAGCTGCAACGCCCTGGCGGGACAGCTTTGTGCTGGGCGGGGTGCTGTTCTTGTGCTCGGCCGTGGCGCTGGGCCTGCGCTCTCCGGGGCATCTGTCGTCCCTGTGGCTGTCCAACGCCCTGCTGCTGGGCTGGATGCTTCGCAGCCCTGCCTACAGCCATAGACACGGCTGGACGGCTGCCGCCGTTGCCATGGCGCTGGCCGAATGGCTTTCCGGCAGTCCGCTGGACCAGACCCTGTGGCTGACCTTTGCCGACCTGGCCGCCGTGGCCTGCGGCTGGGTGATGATGCGGCGCCTGCCGCAGCGGGTGCAGCAGATGCGCTCCCCTTCCTCGGTTCTGCACCTGGTGATGTGCAGCCTGCTGGTGAGCGTGGTCGGAGCCGTGCTGGGCTCGGCGGGCATGCACCATCTCATGCATTGGCCCTGGCAGCCCATGATGGCCATGTGGTTCAGCAGCGAGTTGATGCACATGACCCTGTTGCTGCCTGTGCTGCTGAGCCTTCCGGCAAAGCTGGAGCCGCTGTCCTGGCGCAGCCAGCCATTCAAACAAACGGCGCAGGCCTTGCTGCCGCTGCTTGCCCTGGCGATTTCCGAATCCATTGCCATCTACCTGGGCGGACCAGGCGCGCTGTCGCTCACCATGCCGGCCATGCTGCTGTGCGCCATGCGCTATCGGCTGTTCGTGGTCGCCCTGCTCAACCTGGTCAGCTGCGCCATCAAGCTGGCCACGTTTTCCCATGTGTTGTTCAGCTCGCCCGGCACCGAGCTGGAGACCACGTTCTCCTTCCGCCTGGGTCTGGCCATGCTGTCGATCGGCCCGCTGGCCGTAGCCTGCACGCTCATGGCTTTCAAGGACATGCTCAGCAAGCTGCGCCATGCAGTGAACCACGATGCGCTGACGGGACTGCTGGCACGCACCAGCTTTCTGGAGCGCGCACAGCGCACGCTGGAGCGCCTGCAGCGCGAGCGCCAGTCAGGCGCCATGCTGATGCTCGACCTGGACCACTTCAAGCACATCAACGACCGCCATGGCCATGCCGCCGGCGACCGGGTGCTGCAGGAAGTCTCGGCCCGCCTGTCGCAGGCGCTGCGCCCGCATGAACTCATAGGCCGCCTGGGCGGCGAGGAGTTTGCGGTGCTGCTGCCCGGTGCCGACTGCGTCACGGCCAGAGCCGTGGCCCAGCGGCTGTGCGAGGCCACGCGCGAAATTCGCATCGACATGAACGATGGCGCAGCCATCTGCCCCACGCTGAGCATTGGCATAGGCTGCACGAACATGGCCTACCCACCGCTGGGTTTGAGTGCCTTGCTGCGCATGGCCGATACGGCGCTGTACCAGGCCAAGGCCAGCGGCCGCGACCGCTACTTCGTGGCCGGCGAGCGGCCGGGCGAGGCCGACTCACCGGCCTTTGCCTGCGAGCATTCCGGGGGCGCCAAAGCGGCCTGACACCAGGCACCGCCTCGGCGTCTTGCCAGCGCTCAGCGCAGGCGGCGGGCGCCGTTTCCTTCGTCGAGCTTGAAGCCCGCCACGGCCTGCGCCAGCTGCACCGCCTGCTGCTGCAGCGACTGCGCTGCGGCCGTGACCTCTTCCACCAGGGCAGCGTTCTGCTGCGTGACCTGGTCCATCTGGCCGATGGCGCTGCCCACCTCGGCAATGCCACGGCTTTGCTCCTGGCTGGCGTTGCTGATCTCGGCCACCAGCGTGCTGAGCTTGCGCACGCCGTCCACGGCCTGGTCGATGGTGGTGCCCGCATTGCGCACCAGGCGGCTGCCCGTGTCGATCTGGCCCACGGAATCATCGATCAGCGCCTTGATCTCCCTGGCCGCCGTGGCGCTGCGTTGCGCCAGCGTGCGCACCTCGCTGGCGACCACGGCAAAGCCCCGACCCTGCTCGCCGGCGCGCGCCGCTTCCACCGCCGCGTTCAGCGCGAGGATGTTGGTCTGGAAGGCAATGGAGTCGATCACGCCGATGATGCTTTCGATCTTGCGGGCCGAGGCCTCGATGCCGCCCATGGTCTGCACCACCTGGCCGACGGCCTCTCCGCCCTGGGTGGCGATCTGCGAGGCGCTGGTGGCCAGCTCGCTGGCCTGGCGCGCATTGGCCGCGTTCTGCTGCACGGTTGCCGTGATCTGCTCCATGGCGGCTGCCGTCTGCTCCAGCGAGCTGGCCTGCTGCTCGGTGCGTGACGACAGGTCCTGGTTGCCACCCGCAATCTCTGCCGAAGCCATGCGCACCGATTCCGACGACTCGCGAATGCGCAGCAGCACCGTGGCGATCTTGTCCACGAACTGGTTGAAGGACTGGCCGATCTGCGCCAGCTCATCGCGGCCGGCGGAGGTGAGGCGGCGGGTCAGATCGCCTTCGCCCGAGGCGATGTCCTGCAGCGCATCGCGTGCCACGGCCAGGCGGTTGAGCATGCGGCGCAGCGCCACGGTCAGCAGCACCGCCGCGCCCAGCACGGACAGCACGGTGATGAGGGCGGCCACCTGCAGCAGCGCCCGCACCGAATCCGTGGCCTGTGCGCGGTCGATCACCACGGCCAGCGTCCAGGGTGTGCCCTCGACCTTGGCGGCGTAGAGCATCTGCGGCTCGCCATCGAGCACCAGATCGGCGCGGCCGCCCTGCTCGGCCAGGCGCTTGATCAGCGCGGCATCGAGTTCAGGGGCAATCGCGGAAGCGGGCTTGAGCGCCAGCTCGGGCTTGGCGTAGGCCAGCAGGCGGCCTTCGCCATCAATCAGAAAGGCAAAGCTTTTTTCCTGGGGACGGATGGCGGCCACTTTCCTGGACATGGCGGCCAACCGCACATCAGTGCCGACAACGGCCGTGATGGCGCCCGAGCTGCCGACCGGATCGACAAAGCTGATGGTCAGCTCGCCGGTGCTGGCATCGACATAGGCTGGCGTCACGCCCGGCCGGCCTTCGCGCACGGCCTGCTTGAACCAGTCGCGCTGGGTGCCGTCGTAGTTCTCCGGCATGGGATGGGTGAACACGGCGCGCTTGTCAGCATGGACGAAATAGGCGTCATCGAAGCCGCCAGCCTGCTGGCCGGCCAGCAGGAAGGGGATGGGGTCCGGCTGGTCCACCGCCTTCTTCAATGAGCCGGTGATGCGCTGCTTGTCCTGAACCCAGTCGGTCAGTGTGGATGCATGGGCCCGCGTGAGCTGGCCGATGTTTTCGTCGATATCGGACAGCGTACTGCTGCGCGCCGTCCAGAAGGTGGCCATGGACAGCGCGAACAGCGCGGCCACGGTGATTGCTACGCAGATGAGGATCAGGCGGGCACGAAGTGTTTGAAACATGATGCGTAGTGAAGGCAAAACGAGGGCTGTAAATGCCCACCGAGCCTATCCGAGACGCATCGGCCGCCAGAGCTCGAAGAGTGCGTACTTGCCCTTGTAATTGCCTGCTTCTTGCGTGCGAAGAAGCCCGCTGGCTAGCCCCTTCGTGCAGGCACTGCATTGCTGGCAGCGCCGCCCGGGCTGCAGTCGTCAGCCTTTTGCAAGAACCAGTCACAAGCTTGAAGGATGCGTGCTATAGTGTCAATTTGTAACACAGACACTTGCCGCCCTGGCTGCGGGATTTTTCTGTCGCAAACGCCAGCGCCTTGATTCCAGGACCCTGCCGTTTGCGCCGCGCACCCTGTGTTTTTCCCTCCCTCATATTTTTGGGGTGCACCACGCGGCCTTTTCTTCCCTTGCATGGACTGCCATTGATCGAGAGTGGCTTCCCATCGGGGCCGGCAGGGAGCCGGGCAAGAAAGTGTTTCACCTTGATACAAAAATGCCGATAAGAAGGCAGATCTGTCATTCAAGGGAAGAGAAACATGAAGCGATGCATCATCAAAGTGGCCGGCGCCTGCTACACAGCCCTGTTCCCCAGCACCTGCGCCGCTGTGGCAGACGCGATGGCCCGGTTTCCATACGCTACAAAAATCAGCGTCCGACTCGCCTAGACTCGGGCAAGATGGGAATCCGTTCTCAGACAGATTCCAGGCAATACGCCTGTCGTCGTCCGGGTGTTGCGCGGCAGTGTAGGCTCACTTTGCCAAAAGTCTCCTAAGATTCCTTTATATTGGCAGATCAACATTCATTGATATACATGACTACCGACTACAAGACACTGCTGCAGCAGAAAGCCCATCTCGAAGCCCAGATCGCCGAAGTGCTCAAGACCGAGAAGTCCGGAGCCATTGCCCAGGTGCGCACCATCATCGACCAATACGGATTGACCGAGGCCGACGTCTTCCCTTCGTCCAAAGCCAAGGCTGGCGGCGGTTTCCGCGTGGTCGGCGTCCCCAAGTACCGCGACCCGGCCACGGGCGCGACCTGGACCGGCCGCGGCAAGCAGCCCCGCTGGATCGAAGGCAAGGACCGCACTCCCTTCGCCATATGAGGTCCGGCGCAGCCCGCCCCCTGGCAGCCACCAAGCTGCGACAGAGCCCGCCAAGTGCGGGCTTTTTGCTGCCAGAAGCAACGGGTTAACCCTATTGCTCAGAAGTTACAAATTCTTCAATGTAGTGCAGATGCGTGAACCGATGGGTGCCGGCATGTTTCGGTACCCAAGCAATCACAACAAGGGAAACAGCAGGTATCACACAGGGAACTGTCCTACAGCCCTGCTCTCCAAAATCATGTTGGCCGCGCCTTTGCAGCAAGCGCAAGCCATGTGGATGCAACCACGCAGCGACAAAGTCCAGGCGGCCACTGGAGCGATCCGCAGCCACCACGAACCATTTTCCAGCCGGGCCAGGGAGACTATCTCCTCCCTCCCCTCTCACTGACTTACCCTGGCAGGCCCGCAAGGGCACCGGCTTTTCTCTTCAAGGACCGCCCTCGGGCGGTCCTTTTTTCTGCGTGTGTCATTGCGCCTTGGTGCTGGTCAACGCAAGGCTGGCACGGCATGGCCCACCTTGAACACGGCCACCATGCCCGACAGGCGCTGCGCCTGGTCACTGAGGGCGGCGGCCGCCGCTGCGGACTCCTCCACGAGAGCCGCATTTTGCTGCGTCATCTGGTCCAGCTGGCTGACTGCCTGGTTGACCTGGCCAATGCCGTCGCGCTGCTCCGTGGAAGATGCCGTGATCTCGCCGATCATGTCCGAGACCTTGCGCACGCTGCCCACGATGTCATCCATCACTTGGCCGGCCTGGGCCACCTGGGCCGAGCCTTCCTGCGCGGCATCGACCGAGGTGCTGATCAGCACCTTGATCTCCTTGGCGGCCTCGGCGCTGCGATGGGCCAGGGCTCGCACTTCACCGGCCACCACGGCAAAGCCGCGGCCCTGCTCGCCTGCGCGGGCCGCTTCCACGGCAGCGTTCAGCGCCAGGATGTTGGTCTGGAAGGCAATGGAGTCGATGACACCGATGATGTCGGAGATGCGGCGTGCGCTGTCGCCGATGCGATCCATGCTGGCCACCACATGGCCCACCACGGCGCCGCCGCGCTCGGCGGCCTGGGCGGCGCTGCCGGCCAGATGATTGGCCTGGCGCGCGGTGTCGGCAGCCTGGCCCACGGTGGCGGTCAGTTGCTCCATGCTGGCGGCCGTTTCCTCCAGATTGGACGCCGTCTGCTCGGTGCGCGAAGACAGGTTGTGATTGCCCGCGGCAATCTCGGTGGATGCGGTGGAGATGGAATGCACGCTGTCACGCACCTCCGTCACCAGCCCGCGCAGCCGCGCCGCCATGCCCGAGACCGAGCGCAGCAGGTGGCCGAACTCGTCCTTTCGACTGTCATCGGCCGACACCGTGAGGTCGCCCTGGGCGATGGCGTCCGTCAGTTGCACGGCGCGTTCCAGGGGGCGGGTGATGGCCCGCGTCAGCGCCAAGGCCAGGGCCAGGCCCGCCAGAAGGACCACGCCCTGGACGATCCAGGCCAGCACGCTGGCCTGCTGCCGGGCGGCCTGGGCCTGCTCGCGGGCTGCATCGCGCTGGCTGCGCTGCAGCTGCACGAAGACTTCCAGCGAGTCCACGTAGCGGCCAATGGCACCCAGGTACTGCTGCTGGACGAACTCGCGGAATGCCGCTGCATCGCCGGTCAACTTGATCTCGCGCGCCCGCTTGTTCAGTGCCAGCACCTCGGTGCGGATGGCTGCAATGCGCTCCAGCGCCGCCTTGTCGGCATCGCTGGCGCCCTTGACGATCTCGGCCTGCAGCTTGGTGATCAGTGCCGAGCCTTCCTTGACCCGGCCGTCGAGCAGGCGGGTCAGTTCCTCATCGGTGGAGGCATTGCTGGCCAGCACCCGCTCGCCCGTGGTCTCCGTTGCGCCCTTCCATTGAATGGCCAGGCTGATGCGACTCTCGTACTCGGACAGCGTCTGCATGCCGTGGTCCATGGCGCGAGCCGCCGCAAACTGTGCCCAAAGCGATACCGCAAGCATCATCGCCAGCAAGCCGCCCAGCGTGCCCCAAAGCTTGGCGGACACGCTCCATTGATCAAATTTCATTCGTAGCACTCTCGTCGGAAAAACCGAATACAGGAAAGGTGAAACAACAGGCCGCGCACATCAGCGGCGACCGTTTTCCGGCGCAACGCCTTGCCATATCGGCATAGGCCACCAATCCGGAAAAGATGACCTGCTTTTTCGTCACAAATGCGCGGGACTTGAGGCCGCCGCACGGGTAGGCCCGATATTGCCAGCCGTGCACAACGCGGAACATGCGCCATGCGGCCGCAAGCGCCGTGGCAACGGATGCAAAATGGACCGGCGCTTCGGAATGCAGCACCATTCAATGCCGCAATCGCGAAGCTGTCGCCACCCGCACCTGCAAGTGCATAACACGCTGTGGATGTGTCACTCGATACCGATCGCCTCTATGTATTGATTGCGCCGCTGAGCATTCTGCTGCTCAGTTGCACGCTGGCCGTGTGCTGGCTGGTGCAGCGGCGCCAGCGCTACCTGCTGTGGATTGCGGGCGGATACGCCCTGGTTTCTCTGGCGCTGGCTTGGCAAAGCCTTGCACCCCGGGAAGAACTGCACCACTGGGCCGTGTTCACGGGCGCCATGTATCTGTTCGGCACCTGGTGCTTCGCCCGCTGCATGGCGGGGCGCTATGGCGTCTCGGCCCATCCCTTGCTGGGGCTGCTCATAGGCGCCGTCGTCTTGGCTGCGCTGTACTACTACAGCCGGGTCCAGGTCGATCTGTGGGTGCGCGTGCACTGGCTCAACACCGGCCTGGGCCTGCTGCAGATGCTGCCGGCGCCCGCCATGCTGCGGCGCCGGCCGCCGCAGGACTGGCTGGAGAGAATGCTCTACTGGTCCTACGTGGTGTTTGCCGGCTACACCGCTGCCCGGCCGCTGCTGGTGCTGGCCCTGGGCAGCACCGATCTCAATGAGATTGCACGCTCCACCTACTGGCTGGTGACCCTGGTCAGCACGCTGTCGTTTGCGCTGCTGTTCACCCTCATGCTGCTGGCGTGCACGGTGCGCGATGTCTTCACCGCGCTGCGCGAGGAGCGCAACCACGACTCGCTGACCAACCTGCTCAACCGCCGCGCCTTCCAGGAGGCAGCCGAGTTGCGCCTGGCCGATCCGCACATGGCCCCGATCTCCGTGCTGATAGGCGACATAGACCACTTCAAGCGCATCAATGACAGCTGGGGACATGACTGCGGAGACCGTGTATTGCAGGCCGTGGCCCAGACCCTGCAGCAACACGTGCGCAACGACGATCTGGTGTCACGCTTTGGCGGCGAGGAATTCGTGCTGCTGCTGATGCGCACCACGCCCCAGGAGGCCGAGCTCGTGGCCCAGCGCATACGCGCCCAGCTCAGCGCGGACGGCTATGTGCTGGCGGCCGGCCAGCGGGTGACCATCAGCTTCGGCATCGCACCCGTGGCCGCCAACACCGCCTTGACCGATGCGCTGACACGCGCCGACGGCCTGCTGTATGCCGCCAAGCAGGCGGGCCGCGACCGCGTGCATGTGGCCACGGACCCCGGCCGCAGGGTGCCGCAGGCCGTCTGAAACAGGAAGCGCGCAGCGCCTTCTTCGCACGCCCATTCATCGAAATCCGTGGAAAAGAAAAAGCCCGCCAGGGTGTGGCGGGCTTGTTCGCAAAGGCAGGGTGAATGCCTTATTTTTTCGCGTCCTTCAAGACTTCCTTCACATCACCCAGCTTCTTCTGGGCCGTGCCTTCGACCTGCTTGGCAATGCCCTTGGCCTGTTGCTCGGGGCTGTCGATCAACTCGCCAGCCTTTTGCTGCACCTTGCCTGCGGCATCCTTTAGCGTGCCCTTGATCTGATCCGTGTTCA
This sequence comes from Delftia sp. SD018, assembly GCF_017355445.1. Taxonomy (NCBI): domain Bacteria; kingdom Pseudomonadati; phylum Pseudomonadota; class Betaproteobacteria; order Burkholderiales; family Comamonadaceae; genus Delftia; species Delftia sp. SD018. The sequence continues at coordinate 116,707 of NZ_JADDRN010000019.1, read as the reverse complement.
TAGTTGCGTCCTTTGCTGCAAGAGCCTTCAAAAAGGGATAGGTTGTTTAACACCCAACGCAACGATACGCGTGGCAAACCGGGGCGCGCGACAGCGCGCTGCAACGATACGCGTGGTCTGAGGCCTACAGCCTCAGGTCTTCTTGCTGGTGCGACGGGCCTGCGCGCTGTTCCCCGTGGCCTTGGGCAAAGACGCGGCCTCACCCGCTTCGGAGCGCAGGCGCTTGAGGGCTTCGGTCACCACGGCCTCCTTGTGCGCCTCGAACAGGCCTGCAGCGGCGTCCTTGTGCTCTTGCAGCAAGCGGCACAGGCGCGCGATTTCCTTTTTCAACTCCGCCACATCCAGGTCCGGGCCAGCCTGGGCCGTGTCGCCGGCTTCATCCAATTCGAAGCTGCGCCGTATGCGGGCAACGATTTCGGCATTCATGGAACGGTGGCCTGCCTTTGCCACTTCCGATATGCGATCGCGCATTCCATCCGGGAAACGGACGATGAAGCGCTCCTGGGTTTCGCTGGGAAAGGGTTTTCGTTGCATTGGGCGATGGTACCTGCCAGATGCAAATTCAGATTCATGCCTAGTTGACATGATTCCAAGTTGGCATAACATTTGAATCGACCCGACCGAGGACCGGGCAAGCCAGCACCCAGGCCTATGCCCGTGCCGATGCTCGTGCGTACGAGCACTGAACCCCAGACCTATTGCGCAAGAACACAACCATGCCGGACACAGACATGCCCGCCTCCGCGCGCCTTGCGCAGGCCCTCGCCAGAGCGCCCGATCCGGAGAGCCTGGCGACCGATGCGCTATGCCACATCAGCGCGGCGCTGAGCGTGCTGGAAATGCATGTGGAAAGATCCAACCGCGCCATGGTGGTCGGTGTCCACGACCTGCTGCGCAGCTACCACCTCAAGGCAGACCGTGCCGCTGCAGAGCAGCCGGTCGAGGCGCTGGCCAGCAGCGTGCTGCCGCAGATGTCGGCCGACCTTCAAGGCCTGCTGGAAATCATTGACCGCGTGAACGACGACGAGATGGACGACCCCATCCTCTATGCCGTGAGCTACCTGCTCAGGGCGGCCAAGAGATTCTCGGATGCGGCGCCGCAGGCATAGCGGCCTGCGCATCGCCGCCTGACCTCACTCCTCGTTGGTCCACTCCACCCGCGCGCCCAGGCTGCGCAGGTTCTCGACAAAGTGCGGATGCGCACGGCGAATCGGCGTGGCGTTGCGGATCTCCGATCGACCCTCGATGCTGCTGGCGACCATGAACAGCGCAATCGCCACGCGGATGATGTAGGGGCTCTCCACCACGGCCGGCGTCAGCGGATTGCCGCCAAAGGTGACCACGCGGTGCGGGTCCGAAGAAAACACATGGGCACCGAACTTGGACAGCTCGCCCGTCCAGCCCAGCGCGCCATCGTAGATCTTGTTCCAGAACAGCGCATTGCCCTGCGCATGCACACCCAGCGCAATGAAGATGGGCAGCAGATCCACCGGAAAGTACGGCCAGGGAGCGGCTTCCACCTTGGTGAGCACATTGCTGGTGAACGGCGTCTGCACCTTCAGCGGCCCCGAGCGCAACGCGCGCGACCAGCCGTTCTTGTGCTCCACCTGCACGCCAAACTTGGCGAAGGTGCGGTCGATCAGCGGAAAGTTGTCCGGCGTGCTGTTGCGCACCTCCACATCGCCGCCCGTGATCGCGCCCAGCGCGAGAAAGGTGGTGATCTCGTGGAAGTCTTCCTCGAAGGTGAAATCGCCGCCGCCCAGCGGCGCACCGCCGCGCACCGTCAGCCGCGAGGTGCCGATGCCGTCAATATCGGCACCCATCATCACCATGAAGCGGCAGAACTCCTGCACATGCGGTTCGCAGGCCGCATTGGTCAGCATGGACTCGCCCTGCGCAGCCACGGCGCACAGCACGAAGTTCTCCGTGGCCGTGACCGATGCATAGTCCAGCCAGTGGCGCACAGCCTTGAGCGGCGCGGCACTGTGAATCAGCAGGGAGCCGCTGGCGCGTTCCACCTCTCCGCCAAAGGAGCGAAAGATATCCACGTGCGGATCGATCTCGCGCACGCCCAGCGTGCAGCCCTTGACGTTGTCCTCCAGCCGCGCCACGCCAAAGCGCGCCAGCAGCGGCGGCACCAGCATGATGGAAGAGCGCATTTCCTCGGGCAGGCGGTGCGAGGACGCGTCAAAGCGCGTGTCGCGGTGGTGCAGCTGCAGCGTGCGCGTGGTCTCGTCCAGCTGCACCTCGCTGCCCAGCGTGCGGAAGATGTCGAGGATCTTGCGCACATCCGTGATGTCCGGCACGCCATGCAGCCGCAGCGGCTGATCGGTCAGCAGCGTGGCGCACAGAATCGGCAGCACGGCATTCTTGTTGGCGGAGGGAACGACGCGGCCGCGCAAAGGCGTGCCGCCGTGGACGATGAGATTGGACATGGGGTGCAGCGCTAGCAGCGATAGGACAACGCGTGATTCTAGGGTTGCCGGGCTGCCCGCAGGCCTTGCAGCGGCAGCGCACGCCCGCTGTTTCAACAGGTTTCGTATCCAGGCCGCCTACCCGACAACAAAGCGTCAGCCTCAGCCCTGCACTTCGTGCCCGTAGACGATGAAGCCCCGGTGCTCGGCCACCTGGTCATACAGCGCGCGGCCCGCCTCGTTGGAGGACTGCGTCTGCCAGTACACGCGGCGCGCTCCTGCCTGCGCAGCCTGCGCATAGACCGCACGGATAAGCGACTTGCCAATGCCCTGCTTGCGCCGCCGCGCATCGGCAAACAGATCCTGCAGATAGCACACCGGCTCCAGCCGCGTGGTGCTGCGATGAAACAGGTAGTGCGCCAGGCCGACCAGCTCACCCTCGCTCTCCGCCACGAGCGCAAACACCGGCTCCAGCGGATTGAGGAAGCGCTCCCAGGTGGCCTGTGTGATGCCTTCGGGCAGCGCCGTCTCGCCAGCGCGCCCATAAAAGGCGTTGTAGCCCTGCCAGAGAGGAAGCCATTGGTGGTGATCCGCCTGTGTGACAGGCCGGATCTGAAGCGGAGGAACAAGGGACGACATGGAACTCCTGGCAAACAAATGAAATGGGGACCAGGAATTCTAGGCACGGCAAGCCGCCGCAAAGAGGCTTGCAGGCCACTCCTCGCACCCCTGCGAGGCCTGAGGACGCAGCGCACAGCGCGTCCGCAAAACACATACACGGCGTACAGGCGCGGCCTACATGCGACCTCAGCCTTGGCCCGCACAGAAACACCGCGCAACCAATTGAAATAGAGCCCATAGGAGAGCACGTACCTAGAAACCTCTCCAAATCATGTGACGGAGATACAAGATGAGTCGAGTCGTTCCGACAGAAAGCTTCAACCCGGACCCGGATGCCCGCTACCACCGCAGCCTGCTGGAAGCCTTTCCCGTGCGCGGCAGCCAGCCTTTGCTGCTGCGTATGGAGCCACGCTCGCCCCTGGGACGCCTGTACGCGCGGGGCTTGCGCGCTTTGCGGGCCGCATTCGCCACCGAACTGCCGAGAACCTTCTGATGCGACACCTCTTCCTCGTCTTTCTGTGGTCTGCCATCTGCGCCATTTCCTTTGCCGTGGCAATGCTGGCCAGCCCCATGCTCAGCCACGCCATCTGACCGTGCTGCCAGCGCGCGTGCCGTTGCCTTCACTACACCCATAAAACCATCGGCCATCGCCTTGGCCGTCTCCAATGCGGCTTTATCCGACTCTGGATGCAAATGCCTGCCGCCTACACTGCGCCAGTCCATTTGCTTACAAAGGAATTGCCCGTGAAGAAAAGCACATTGCAGATTCGTCCCGTCTTGGGCGCATTGCTGGTGGGATTTGCCGGGATTGCAGCCCTTTCCAGCGCCTGGGCCTGTACCCGCCTTGTCTATTTGGGTGCGAATGGCCAGGTCGTGACGGCACGCTCCATGGATTGGAAAAGCGACATCGTCAGCAATCTATGGGTACTGCCGCGCGGCATGGAGCGCAGCGGCAAGGCCGGCCCCAATTCCCTGCGCTGGACTTCCAGGTACGGCAGCGTTGTCACCTCGGGCTATGACGTGTCCACCACCGATGGAGTCAATGAGGCCGGCCTGAATGCCAACCTGCTATGGCTCGTGGAATCCCAATACCCCGCTTTCGGCGCAGGCAGCAAACCCGGCCTGACCATTGCGGCCTGGGCGCAATATGTGCTGGACAACTTCGCCACCGTGAAGGAAGCCGTCGCGGCTTTGGAGAAAGAGCCCTTCACCATCGTCTCGGACAACGTGCCCGGAGAGAACCGCCTGACGACGCTGCACCTCTCGATGTCCGACGCCAGTGGCGACAGCGCGATCGTCGAGTACATCAACGGCCGGCAGGTGATACACCACGGCCGTGAATACCAGGTCATGACCAACTCGCCGACCTTCGATCAGCAACTGGCCCTGAACGCCTATTGGAAGCAAGTGGGCGGCACCACCATGCTGCCCGGCACCAACCGGGCCGCCGACCGCTTTGCCCGCGCATCGTTCTACGTCAACGCCATCCCCAAAAGCCCGGACCCCAACAAGGCGCTTGCCAGCGTCTTCAGCGTGATTCGCAACGCCTCGGTCCCCTACGGCCTGAATACGCCGGAGGAGCCCAATATCTCCTCCACCCGCTGGCGGACCGTGTTCGACCACCAGCGCAAGCTGTATTTCTTCGAGTCGGCCCTGACACCGAATACCTTCTGGGTGGACCTCAAGGCACTGGACTTCAGCAAGCAAACAGGCAAGGTGCTCAAGCTCGACCTGGGACCGGATCAGGACCACACATTCTCGGGCGATGCCACGCGGAATTTTCAGGAATCGGCACCGTTTGAGTTTCTCGGATTGTGAGAATCAACTTCAGGCACAGGCCATGGGCTCGCGCACTGCTGCCTCAATGTTGATTTCGCTTTGTGCTTTGCATAGGAAAAGGCCTCGCATTAATTCGAGGCCTTTTTCCATTGAAAGCCAAAAATAGCAGAGCTAATTTCTATTGATTAATACCATGATGGTTTATTGACATTCAACTGGAAAAATAAATCCAAAAATAAATCCAAAAATAAAACTCAATAATCTCAAACTCAATACATTTGAATTTTCTATTGATTGATTTATATCGATATATAAACAACATCATAACGACTCCTACAAGCCTAAATCAAGTAATTCATCAATAGACAATATTCAGGCCATCACATAGCATCGCGCTCGCAAAATATATTCACCAAGGGATGAGGAAAAATGCGAGCAACAACATCGAATCAACAAAGATGGACCACGCCTTGGCCTGAACTGCGCAAGGGCATATTGAATGCGCGTCTTCTGGCAGCTTGCGCTGCGTGCCTGGCCCCTGCGGCCTGGGCGGCGCCCTGCGTCAGCGGAACGGTGTACACCGCCGCTGGCGGACCCCAGGTTTGCACCGTACCTGCAGGCATCACGACCATGACCGTCACCCTCATCGGCGGTGGCGGCGGGGGCGTTCTCAGCTCATCCATGGTGACAGGAGGAAACGCCGCCGTTGGTACAGGCAGCTTGGCGGTGACTCCTGCCAACAACCTGCTGATCAGCGTCGGAGGCGGAGGTGCCACAGGAGGGCCTGTCGGCGCAGGGGGCGGTGGAAGCAGCAGCATCATCGACACATCCGCCCTCACCGTTCTAGCCGTGGCGGGCGGCGGAGGCGGCGCCGGCCGCAACGACACCGCTGGAGTTTCCGGTGGCAATGCGGGAGTGGGCGTCGGAGGTGGCAACGGCAGCAACGGAACGATGGGCAACGCGGCACACCCTGGTGGCGCAGGCGGCACGGTGGCTGGCACGGGCGGGGCCGGTGGCATTGGCACCGACGGCACGGGAGGCGCTGGCGGCAGCACCAGCAGCAGGGACGGCAGCACGGCCACAGGCAATGACGGAGGCGGCAGCGGCAGCGGTGTGGGTCCTGCAGGACCAGGAGCCAGTGGCGCCAGCGCCGGCAGCATGGGCCCCGGTTTGGGCGGTGGCGGCGCAGGCGGCGGAGGAGCCGGCGGCTACAACGCCGGTGGTGGTGGCGGCGGCTACGGGGGTGGTGGCGGCGGCGGCGGGGACACTGACGACATAGGCGGCGCTGGTGGTGGTGGCAGCAGCTACGGCACCGGAATCACATTCGTAGCAGCCACCAGCGGAGCCGGCATGGGCGGCGCAGGAAATTCGAATGGTGCGGACGGGTCCGTTCTGATCACCTTCGCGCCCCCAATCGCGTCAGCCCAGGCCATCCCCACGCTTGGCGAATGGAGCTTGCTGCTGCTGTCGGGACTGCTGGCCTTGGTCGGAGTGGCAAGGACGCGGCGCCAGCACTGAGGCATGCGCCGCCAGCGTTGATGCAACCCCGACTCAAAAAACAAGGCCCGCAACTGCGGGCCTTTTCTTCGTCTGCGTGTCTACAGGCGGCGCGCGGCGATCTGCAGGCGCTCGGCCAGCGTGGGCTTTGCAGCCAAGCGCTCTGCCGTTCCCAGCACACCATCGCGGCCCGTTACCGCCCGCGCTATCAGTGCCGTGCCCAGCGCACCACTCACAACACGGCCCATGCCACTTTCCGCCCGTCGGGCGTGGCGTAGAGCCAATAGGCCAGCACCGAGCACCAGCCAGTGCTCTCCCGTGAATCCCTTGCGAGAGTCATCCCACTTGCGCAGGTCCTGGATCTTTTCTGAAATCGCCATTCATTGCTCCTGTTTCTTCAGAGCTTGCATGGTGCCCCGCCAGCGGGCTGCAGGCTGTCGGTCCCTGAGCAAGATTCTGGTGGCGAGAGTCCTACGGGCGCGTTGTGGGGGCCAGCCCCTGTAGTCCAGCTCAATGCGCTCCCACTGGGGGGCTTGCTTCTGTTCCTTGCTCATCCTGCCGAACGTGGCAGGCTTGGGACGGCACCGTCATCTCTGCGAGGCGGCTCGTCGGGTGCTGTCGCACAATGCGCCCGATCGTCTGGTAGCCTGTATGTGAGCGGGGCGATATGCGCCTCCTAGAAAGGACCTGCATGCTTTCCAGAATTTGCACAGCTGCATTTGTCGCCTGCCTCACGGTCGTGCAAGTGCCAGCGATGGCTCAGGCGGATGTTCCCTCTACTGCGGTGAACTTCAAGAAAGGCACGTCGAGCGCCACCGTCCAGGGCAAGCTTCAAGGCAACAAGGTGGAGACGCGCGACTACGTGGTCCGCGCGGGCGCCGGGCAGACGATGACCGTGCAGATGGAGACAAAATCCACCTCGACCTACTTCAACGTGCTCCCACCTGGCAGCGATGAAGCGCTGTTCCGCGGCGAAATGGCAGACGGGCCCACTTGGACCGGCGCCTTGCCCACCAGCGGTGACTACCGTGTGCGAGTCTTCCTCAATCGTGCGGCCGCCCGGCAGGGCAAGTCGTCCGCGTACACGCTCAAAATTTCAGTCGTGAATTGAAGTGGCGCCGCGCCCGCAGACAGCGCGGGCGCAGCACTATCTGCGTATGAAAAACCTTCCTCGCATTGCACTGGCGGCTCTGCTCGCTGTGCCGATCGCCTCCTTTGCCCAGTCGAGCGTGCAGGTAGGGTTCTCACCCGAAGGTTCCGCCCGCAAGTTGGTGCTGGACACAATCGCCAGCGCCAAGACAAGCATTCAGGTGCTGGCCTACGCCTTCCAGGCTCCTGACATCGCACAGGCACTTGTGGCTGCTCAACAGCGCGGCGTAGACGTGCGCATCGTCGTGGACAAGAAACGCAATGAAGGCAAGACGAGCAAGGCCGCGATGGACCTGGTCGTGCGCGGCGGCGTACAGCTGCGCACCAACGATCATTTCCACATCCACCATGACAAAGCAATGATTGTGGATGGCGATGCAGTAGAAACCGGCTCCTTCAACTACGCGCCGTCAGCCGAGACTGCCAATTCCGAGAATGTAGTGGTCATTCGCGGCATGCCTCAGGTCTCCCTGCAGTACGTGGCGCACTGGCAGTCTCGATGGGATCTTGGCGTTCCCTACAAACCACGCTGAATGTCAGGTGGCGTGCTGCCCAGTCTTGGCCGATACCGCAGCACTGGCTTACGAGCTGGCAGCTCCGTGAGCCGGCTTTCCACCTGGCCCTCACGCACTAGGTACTGCAATGCCCAATCAATTTCCCCCTTGCTGGGGCCCAGAACCAGGACCAGCTCGGAATGGCAGAACCAGCGCCCGTGGGCCTGGCGCAGAAACCGCAGCAGCACGTAAGTACCACTGCCCGGGCGGATGACGCCCGCAGGACGCGGGTTGTTATGCCGCGCCCCCTCCTCGTGCCAGCCCTCCAACTGGCCAGCTATCCAGCCCATGCAGCTCAAGCGGGGCCACTTCTTGTTTTTGTGTGTCGTCGCGGTTCATCTGCGCGGCCTTGTTTTCCAAGTTGGTTCTCTTTCAAAAATCCAGAATTGGCGTGGCGTTGAGCAAGCCCAGCGCCCGCAGCACAGCGGCGCGGTCGCGGGCATCAATGTTGACCACCTGGGCCATCGAGCGCGACCGCGCGCTGGAGGCGCAGATGGATGTGAAGCTGGAACTGGCCAAGGCGCGCGAGCGCGGGCTGCGTTGGGCCTCGGTCTTCGGCTCGGGCACGACCTAGTGCTGGTCGATGACCGCCACAGTGGTTGGATGCGGCCTTGCCTCGGCCAGCGCGGGCCTCCAGGCGCTGCTCGCGCCAGCTCGTGGGCAGCGTGGGGCGCTGGAGCGGCCCGCTGGCGACCCCCTGCCCCGCCGGTCTTGAAGGCAGTGCAGCGCATCAGGTGCACAGCGCGCGTCCCCTCGCCCACCAAGTGGAGGGTGAGCAAAGCGTTCAAGGCTGGCGCGCGAGCGGCCGACTACAGCCATGCCCGGCTGCACAGCACAGCCGTCGAGATGATCAACGCCGGCGTGGATCTGTACACCATGGGCGGCGTGCTGGGGCACAAGTCTGCCGTGAGCACGAAGCGGTACAGCCATCTGGCTACGAAGACGCTGAAAAGTGCTGTTGCGTTGGTTGGCAAAAAACCCCGCACAACGGCCAAGAAAAAAAGCGGCCTGAACTCCACTCTTGCTACTTCTTCGATAGCAAAGAAAAAAGGCCCCGTATTGCTACGGGGCCTTGTGTTCTTTGGTGGGTCCTGCGAGATTCGAACTCGCGACCAACGGATTAAAATTCCGATCTATCGAAATAGGCATAAAAGAAAATACCGTTCGTATCAACCACTTGCAACGATAGCCACTCATCTGGTGTTTTCGAAATCATGCCTTTTCACCCTATTTCAGCCTACTTTGGGCAGGTTTTGGTCATAGCACACCGCCTGCCTGAACCTTCCACTATCAGCGCATCGCCGGTGTCAGAAATCTCCACTTTGGTCTAACCCAGCAGGGCATAGATCATGGCTTGCGGCGGGGGACCAGTTGAATGGGCTCCGTGCCATGCTCACGCCGCGGCGAGATCCAGTAGACCCACAGTCCACGGGCCCACGCGCCAGCATAGATGATCGACACGGCGAAGATGCCCCACTGCTCGGCCTGCCAGCTGGCATAAAACCAGAACGGCTGCCCCAGCATTCCGAAAACCGGCGCCCATTTGCGCCAGCTCTTTCCCCGAGCTTGGGAGAGCCAAGCTGCCAGGGACCCCAGCAGGGCAATTGCGATCTGATCGAACGTCATTTCTACATATTATGTGAAACCAGAAACCTATTCAGATCCATTTTTACCCTAAAAAATAGAAGCCTTTCGGCACGCTGCTTACACATTAAATAATCATTGGCCTATTTGACTACAGCAGAAAATTAGGAAAAGGAACATCGTTAGACCTCAGGAGCCGATCTTGGCTTTTGATAACCAAGGAGCTCTTCATGGCCGTTTTCCAAAATACCCCTGGCAACAACCAGCAACAAGGCAACAAACCGCAACCCTCGCAGCAGGAGCAAAGCCGACCTCTGAAAGAGGGATCGCACGCGCCCGAGCAGCAAAAAAAGCGGTCTGAGCAAGAACAGGCTCAGCAATAAATCTGCTGGATAAAAATCCAAAGGGCCAACAGGCCCTTTTTTCTTCAGCGAGCAGGCAAGCCGCATTGAAAGTCACCGCATGAACACCGGAGACAAGGCACGTATATGAAATTCGATGACTGGGCAAAAGCTCTACCAGATGAGATACGCACAACCCTAACCGTTTCGGAAGCATGGAATGCAGGGGCCTTATCTATGCTGGAGACATTAATAAAGCTGGGCTATATCGGCGAAGGATACGCGGAGAAAGCTAGAAACGACGTGAAGGATCTTCTAGGAGGTCTGACCTGCAGGGCCGAGTGGGTAGATGAATCATGGCTCCAGTGTTCGCCCGTATCGCGCTCTGGGCAAACCCTGGGCATGGACCGGACGGCTGAACATTAAGCCGGCCGCTGCCGCACCTCTGCGCGCCAAGGAGTCAGCCCCTTGGGTTGCAATGACTTGCCCTCAGCTGCAGCGATATGAAGATAGTTGCTCCCCGTTAACGCCCGAGCCTCCTGTGACAGCCGCTCACGAACATCAACAGATTCAGCACGCAACATGTTAATGATCAGCTTGTTCACTTTGAACTCACGACAACAGGGACACACAAAATGCGTCCACTTGGCATAGTTTTCCAAGTAGGCTGTACTGGTCAGGCTGCACAGAGGACAGGGAGCTTGGATGGAATTTTTCATATTTTCTACTCCAAAAAAGTGCTGAGCATGTGGTTGACGTTGTGAGCTACTGCCGGTTTTGATGACACCTTGCTAAGGTGGAAGATGAAACCGGCAGCAGCCCAGACCTGTATTCCTCAATTGGGGACAAAACGAAGCCGCGCTACTTTTACAATAGCGCGGCTTCCGCGTTTTTGTTGGTGAGTCGTTCGAGATTTGAACTTGCGACCAACAGATTAGAAATCCGTTCCGCTGAAATAGATAAAAAAGAAAACACATTCTCAATCATCCACGCCTCTGGTGTTTTCGAAATCATGCCTCTTTCACCCTATTTCTGCATACTTTTGACAGGTTTCGGTCATGGCTCAGATCCTTTGTGATTCATCAGACATCCACTTTAGGTAAGCACGACAACAATGGCTATGAGTTGGCGACAACGATTCAAGCCTACGGCCTTCGCCAAAATTGTCAGATGATGGTCATCCTGTCAAATACTTGGCGGACACCCGGGCTTCCCCAGGCAGAATGAACTACGAGATCACGCTCCGTCCAACTACGGACGGTCCCTGTTAACGTCACATCGCCACCCGTGACATCAACAACAATCGTTTTCGTATCAGAAGTCGCACGACGCTTGATGGCATCCTCGATTTCTGACTTTACGACGATGGCTGAAGCCCTGGGTTTGATGGAAATTTGGTTGCTCACACCGCGCACTCCCGGCAAGAGGCGCACTCTGTCGGCAGCATCGCTACGCTGATAGTTCCAAACCACTTCCCCAGACAAGGTAATCCAACCATCTTCTACAAGGACCTGAACGGTGTCGATAGGAACCGAATTCGTCCAGCTAAGCACGTTTCGCGCGGATGCCGCGATATCGGTATCAGTCCTCTTTCCCATTTGCGACAACTTGACAGTCATGTCGATCGCCAAGGCTCTAACACCTACCACACGTTGCACGGCCCTTTCAGCTCCCCATTTTTCCAAATAGCTACTGACCTCTCCAGCCAAAGTGACAACTCCATCCTTGACCTCTACACCAATCTGGGATGCGTGCACAGAAGGCTCCCACTTCAACTCCGCCATTACATCTTGCTGTAATTGTGTGTCAGTTTTCATGGTAATTCCTAGATGATTCAACAATCAGAATAATATGTCCAACCCAAAATCATGTCTGTGCGCCAGCACACACTTGAAATATTTCCAGAGAAATTTCTGCATCAAGGGTGTTAGGGTTAAAAAACCACTGTACGTTCGCGTACAGACAGAGCTACTTGATAAGTATAAAAGCGATAAAACGTACACCAAACATCCAACACCCGATGTGGTACGTTTTGGAGAACCTCATCATGAAAAATCAACATTCACACCATTTTCTTGCCGTTCTGGCATTAGCCGCTGTCTTAGCTTCTGCTGCAACAGCAAGGGCACAAATTGCAGGATCAACTACCACAATGGATGTTAAGACCTCCCAAACCACCAGCGCCGCCCTGGGATGGAGCGCAAAGAAATCACTGATAGGGAAGTTTATATTTAACGACACTTGGGGGAAAAGTTGGCAGAGTAGATGATCTTATTATTTCACCTGACAAGAACGTGACTTATGCCATCGTGAGTGCAGGAGGGTTTGTCGGAATAGGACAGCATGATGTGGCCATTCCAATCCGTGAAATTAATGAAATATCAGGAAAACTGATTATCATGGGGGCTACAAAACAAAGTGTAAAGGACATGCCAGCATTCACCTATACCAACGAGGCAATGGTTCGCGAGCAGTTCTTAGCAAATACCGGAAAGGAGATATCCAAAGGGAAGGCAGCGGTATGAGAACTTGAGAAGAAATATGACTTGGCAAGCTCCGATGCCAAAGTAAATATTCAGATGCACATTAATAGAATGCATACCGAGATTAAATCCGCAGATGAGAAGATGAATGAAATGCGTCACTCTGGCGTAAAAACTGGAGAGATTTTGAGGCGGGCGTAGTTGCGGCGATCGATCGAATAAAAAAATCCATGGCATTATCTGAAGGCTGATAAATCCCAATGGAAATTTATTCCACATTAGAGAATCCATGAAAATAATCACTACATCCCACACGACAACACGCTGCCGCATACTGCTTGGCGCTCCTCGCGTTGACGAAAAGATGCCTATGAAGTCATTCCACTATCGAACGCATCCTGAGCGCCATGAACCGCTCACGCGCGCTGCAGTGCTGGGCCCCAACGACGGAACCATCTCGACGGCGAGCGTTGTCGTGTTCTGGCAAGTCGCCTCTACGGGAACACGCGCGGCGCCAACGGCCAGAGCAACGCCTCTACGAGAACCTCAAGCGGATACACATCAGCGAGAACGAGTTCAAAGCCCGGGTTCAGCGCGGAGAGGATGCTGATGGAGTGTTGGCGGATGTGCCACTGGCCAGGGCTCATGGCGCAGCGAAGGCTCTGGACAAGAAGATCTCGGACCTTCGAAAGTTCCAACAAATGCTACAGACCGCAGATGTCCCGGACAAACGCGAACAGGTAAACACCGTGAGAGTTTCCTGATGATTTCCTGATAACCGGAAGCACAGGGAGTGCCTTGCGCCCTCTTCTAATGTCCTTCGACGCCATGAAACGCTACTACATATAGGTAATTATTGTTACGCAAACGGTTTTACCGCGAAAATCAGAGTAGTGTGAAAAGTCAGTCATCTTTGACCAACGATCCAAACCGGAGGTTCACATGAAATTAGGAAAAAAATCTGATTCAACCATCCGCATCGAAAGTTTTTCGCTACCTGATGTTGATAGCCATTCCGTATCAAGAGATGATTACTCCCACACTCCTGATACACCGCACAAAATAATGCGCAGCTGGTGGAATACAGCGTCTCTGGTCGCTCTTAAATCTGCCATATTGCGCGAACGACAGATATGCCCGCCCGCTCTAAATGGCTTGCGCACTGGAGGCCAATATGTTCTTACTCCCTCGTACCCCTTTTGAAAAATTCTGGGATTCTATAAAAACCGTATTTTCTCGCAAAGCGCACCGAGATCCCATGGAAACCACTGAGCAAGATTACCCCTTGTCTAAAGAAGATATATTAATATACGAAGAAGAGCTTCAAAACAATCTCAACACCCCGTCGTACAGCCAAGCATCTTCTCAGCATGAACACATCAATAGGCACAATGCACATATAGAGAGACGCGAGGATAAATATCACAGACCGATATAATGATAATCGTAGAAAAGCCCGCTGAATGCGGGCTCTTTTTCATCCATCTGAACCACTCTGTTTTTATAATCTATCCCCTAAACCTCTTCATAGAGGCCTTTTTGGGATCGCACTTCCCCGCAAGGCTGTTACGTACAGCTCGCAAAAGCAGCCGCGATCTACCAGGGAACAAGCGTAACCAGAAGAGCAACAACTACCACAGCGATGCCGATGTAGAGTGTCCTGCGCGTGGAAAACCTGTTACGAGAAGAGGATGTGGGCACTTGGCCAGGGGATTTTTTACTAGGTGTGGTCATTAACACAGCATGAGCTTCTGTACTGGTGAGCGCTGTAAGACAAATGCAATTCAACATCTAGGCCCATTAGCCATTTCACATCTATCACAAGCATTGTGGTTATTGCATGCACCAGAGAAGGGAATTTTTTGGCAACATGTCATTTATACGACAAAACGGCGAGAGTCTGAGTGTTTTAAACGCAGACGAGCCTATGCCGTAAACCTGCTAAGGCTCGCGCGAATGCGATTTTGGGTGGACACATCCCAAGGATCGTCTACCTCTATCACTAGCATGTGATATGGGGACTCACAGCGTGCGGCTAGGCTTGCGATCGCAGGCGCTTCATATACAGAAATTCCAAGCATCTCGCCACGGCGTGCCAGCAGCACCATGCTTGCATGCCAAACGTGCAATGCCCCTAGCTCGGGCTCACTTATTCTTTGATCCATAACATTTTCTCCCGAATTTCAAATTAAGGAACGCCTCTGGAGGAAACGAAATTGCCAATGAGCAGTTTCATTGGGCGCCTATTTTTGTTCCTTTGGAAGCTGTATTACATCCGCGTACACATATCGAGAAGCATGAGCGCAGCACGTGCAGCACGCTGTCTTGGTACCTTCTCGCGCAGCCAAGCCAGCCTGCGGCCTGGAGATACCGCAAGGTCCGGAAGCAGCCTCTTATAAGAACGGCCAACAGTTAAGCAACGACAGGCCCATACGCCACTCAAAGGGGTGCGCGCCAAATCCAGGCGGCTCCCCAAGCCCCTGGATGCGAGACTGCCAGGGGTCTTTTTCCTTCATAACAGCCCCCGAGATGGATCGTTTGCAAAGACCGAGAGCAGTTCCTGACATTTCCTGAGGGCATGGATGCGGGGCGCGAGACGCGCCCTCTCGCGACGGGCTTCGCTGCCCTGATCCGCTTCTACATATAGGTAATTGTTGTTACCCAAACGGTTTTCCGCTGGAAATCAGAGTAGTGTGAAAAAAGTTGGTCATTTTCGGTCAACACACAGGACCGGAGGTCCACATGAAAGTCAAAGACACAAAAGGTTCATTTAGCCGACCAAATAAATATTCTCTTCCAGATGTTGATAGTCATGCTGTATCTAACGATGACTATTTCCGCACGCCTGACCCACCACGCAAGAAAAAAATCAGCGATTGGGACACAGAATTTACTATAAATTTGGATTCTGCTGAACTGCGGGACACACCTCCTCCCTACCTCAACGGAAGATAATTGGAGTTTAATATGCTTTCACAACCTCGCACCCCATGGGAAGTCTTTTGGGATTCCGTCAAGAGTATCTTTTCTCCAGGAGTTCAGATAGAAGCACTTGATAGCAAAAGAAAGAATGACCCTTTATCCAGAGAGGAACGAAGGATTTATGAAGAAGAAAAGCAAATAAATCGAGATGCTTAGCTAGGCAAACCTTTGTCAACCAAATTAAAGCCACTCCACAGTGGCTTTTTTTCCGTGCATGAGCACAGCGCGTCAAGTGCGCTGTCCTGATCTCTCCTTCTTCAAAAAGCCAGCCACAGAGCTGGCTTTCTGTGTTCTGGACCAGCATGAGCCAAGTCACTCCCCCCGCATTGCGCCCTCAGGCAAGTTGGACTACCGGCTCAGACGATTCCGGATTCCATCGGCCAGGTGCGCGCCAATCGGGAGAAGTCCCTGTTCTCGCACATGTGGAACTTTGCCCGGGAACAGGGCCTCACGAAGGCCTCCAACCCCTGCGCAGGCATGCGAGGCTTCCGGGAGGATGGGCGGGATGTCGTAGTCGGCGACGACCTGATGGCTCGGCTGCTGGAGAAGGCCGCAGTATCCCTGCGGTTCGCTGTCCACTTGGCGCTCCTCACTGGCCAGCGCCCGGCCGACGTGCTGCGTATGAGCACCGACCACATTGCCGGCGGCATGCTCCACGTCCGCCAGGGCAAGACAGCCGCCAAGCTGCGCATCGAGGTAACAGGCGCACTTCAGGAGCTGCTGGCCGAGATCCAGGCGTACAAAGTCCAGGTCAAAGAGGACATCGCGCAACTGCTTGTGAACGAGGCGGGTCAGCCGCTGACAAAGAACATGCTCCGCGACCGCATCGACGCCGCTCGGGATGCCGCCGGCATTCCCAAGGCGCAATTCCAGTTTCGGGACCTGCGCGCCACGGCCGCCACCACTGTGGATGACGACGGCGGGATACGCCATGCCCAGGCGCTGCTGGGGCATACAACGGAGGGCATGACAGCGCAGTACATCCGCCACAAGGTGGGCAAGAAGGTGAAGCCCGTGCGGTGAATTGCGGAACACGCCCAGAATTGCGGAACACGGGCCGCAAATCTCTGTTCCGTTTTGCTACTTCTTCGATAGCAAAGAAGAAAGGCCCCGTATTGCTACGGGGCCTTGTATTCTTTGGTGGGTCCTGCGAGATTCGAACTCGCGACCAACGGATTAAAAGTCAGGCCCTCAACTGATAAAAATCAATGGGTTACAAGACCATTTGGGAATATTCACTGAAACTAGCGCAAGCACAGATGGGCCCTCCAAGGGCTTATTCCCGCCCCCCAGCCCTTGGGCAGGCCTGAAGGGAGCATGCCTAATCATCGAACTCAGAATGCAGCCTCACCAGCCGTTGCGCCAGCGTCTCGGCGTCGTGGCGCATCGCGTCAATAGAGGTCGTGCCGACGGAGACATGGCCGTACCAGATGTGAAAGCCGTCGAGGCCGGGCAGCGTGGCGACGGCACAGTCGCGGATGGCGCCCGAGATGGTGGCCGCCTGAAACTCTGCGACCTCAGCCCGTCCATCGAGCACGCGGGCCGTGTACAGGCCCGGCTCCTCCTTGTCGATGTGGAGCGTGTAGATCATCTTTTCCAGCCAGGCACCAGCTGAATCAAGCCCGAGCCAGCGGCTCGGCGCGGCGAGATCCAGTAGACCCACAGACCCCGTGCCCACGCGCAGGCATAGATGATCGACACAGCGAAGATACCCCATTGCTCGGCCTGCCAACTGGCATAGGACCAGAACGGCTGGCCCAGCATGCCGAACACCGGCGCCCACTTGCGCGAGCTCTCTCCCCGGGCCTGGGAGAGCCAGGCCGCCAGGGCGCCCAGCAGGGCAATTGCGATCTGATCGAAGCTCATGGGTACATGGTACGTGAGACCGGCTGCCTACCCTTCCCTGCTGCGCATCGCTGGACTGGCGCGCTCTTGGACGATGAGCGCGGCATTCGCGCATTCGACGGGCCGCACGCAGACGCCTATGCGGTGCTGGACTGGCCATGGAGATCTGTCCGGAGGGCTGATAGAGCAACGGTGCATGCCTACAATGCAGCCTCCCTTACACATGGAAACAATCATGATCCTCAAAAAAGCCCTTGCACTCGCAATCTTGACTCTCAGTGCGGGCGCTTCCCACGCTTGGACACTGGTCTACACAAATGACCCTTCCGGCGCGGCAACTTCGGGCTCAATTCAAACGCTAAGAAATGCTATTAATAGTGGAGCAGCGGTGAAAGTTTTGATTCATAGACCAACTGCTCATAACTGGCTAGTTAATTGCACAAACATATCTGTGCGGAATGACACGAGCCAAGCAGTTGTATGTGTTGGAAACTGGCCACTTGAATCTCAGTTGGGCATCGGGGCGCAGTTCGGCGCCGCAACAACCCCAGCACAGGCGGCACACTTCGTTATCAACACGCTTGGGCAATACTCTCAAACCAATGTGAGGCTTGGTGATGGAGGAATTGTATCGAGCACAATTGTCAACCATCAGATGTCTTGGTTTGTGGAATAAACCCAGCCTAACAAATTGATCAGAATTCGGGTCAATCGCAAATCAGTGATCACTGTGGAAGATATCACGTCACTTGCCGCTGCCTCTGCGCAAGGTGTTTGCATCGTCGGCGCCAAAAGTTCGGAAAATGGCGTTCGTGGATTTATTATATAAATTCCACCTTACAAATTAATTTACACAAGAAAGTAATAATGATTATCAAGCGATACCTCGCCGTGGCGGCACTGACTCTCAGCACTGGCGCATCGCACGCATGGACGTTGGCATACGCACATGATACGAACGGGATAGCGTCAGCGGGCTCTTTGCAAGGGCTTCGGAACGCCGCCTCGAATGGCGCATCTGTCAAAGCGGTGGCGGTGCTGCCTGGGGACCAAGACTTCCAGCTCCCATGCGCGCCAGTGTCCATACACATGGGAGCTACGCAGGAAGTCGTCTGCATTGGCAGCATGGATCTTAGGACCTATGGAGAGACCGGCGCGCAATTTGGTGTGATGATAGGCCCGCCTCAGTCCATGCACTTCAAAGCAAATACCGCTGGCCAGTTCACCCAGAACAACATCAATCTTGGCACAGGCGCCCTGATGTCCACATCGCAAACGCGCTACGCCATGCGTTGGTATGTTCAATAAATCATCGGCAGCGTGCGAGCGACTCCCTGCCCAAGCCGAAAACACAGTCTACAATTTCATCTCCTTCACACATGAAAAAAATGCTTATTAAAAGATCTCTCTGCATATCCGCCATTGCTTTTCTGGCAAGCAATTCTTACGCTTGGAATCTAATCTACTCCAATGATGCAAATGGAGCAACAACAGCCGGCTCCTTGCAGGCTCTTAGAACTGCGGCAATTAATGGCGCCTCTATAAAGGTAGTAGTTTTTGATGCAGGAGCGCAACATTGGCACGCACCATGTGCGCAAGTCTCCGTGAAATACGATAGTACGCAGTCTATTGTTTGTCTGGGGAACGTGGATCTTCTTATAGACAATACCGCAGGAGCACAATTTGGAGCCGTGCTAAGCCCTCCTAGATCTGCGAATTTTGCTGCCAATACACTTGGTCAGTACGCTCAGGCAGATATACAAAAGAGCAATGGCACAATACTTTCGCGAACAACGAGAAGCTATCCGATGAGCTGGTATGTCGATTGAATTTACAGCAACGACTTAGTCCATTCGTACAGAGTCTGAGGGTGGCATCAGCGGCCAGGCGGCGCCAAGGGTCTGGACATCAGCTGCGTGCCCTGAAGCCTTAGCTGCCAAGTCACCATACGCTGCGCGGCAGTCTTCAAATACGGCTCCGAGGGCAGTGGCGTACTCAAGGACGGCGGCAGAGGGAGCGTTGGCAAGTCGGCGGGCGGCATCTGCGGATTGCTCGCGCAGGCCGTCAGCCACAGAGAGCAGCTGGTCACGATCACGGCGCAGCAGCGCCTCGCGGTCACGGGCGGCATTGAGGGCTCCTTGGTATTTGGTGGTCATGGCCTTCTCGGCCTGACGCACGCGGGCGTCTGCAGCGCGCTGGGACGTGCTGGTAGCCAGTTGCTGGGTGGTGGTTTCCAGCCGTGCCTCGGCCAGCTCGGCACCCAGGCGCGCGCCCTGGAACTGCCATGCCAGCGCGGCGGCCACGGCGGCGGCTGCCAGGTGGGTGTAGAGAGCGGCGATCACGACAGCCCCCGCTCGCACAACTGGCGCTCGGCCGCACGCCGGTTGACTAGGCCCGGCAACCGCTTGCCACCAGCATAGGTCCAGCGACTCAGCTCAGCGCACGCGCCAGGCATGTCCCCCGCGTTGGCCTTGCGCGCCAGCGTACTGGAGCAAAATGCGCCGTTGCCCACGTTGAATGCGAAGCTCAGGAAGGCTGCCTTCTGGCCATCGCTCATCGGAGCCTTGACGCACTCCAGGGACGCCGTGTGCTTCAACAGATCTTTGTAGAGCATGTCCTCGCACTGCTCGCGAGTGAACACCTGGCCCATCTGCAGTTCCGGCCCCGTGTGGCCCGTGCATGCGGTCACGATGCCCACGGGGTCGCGGTATGTGGTCTGCACCGTTCCCTCGTACCGGGCAACTAGGGGCACGGCCAGGGCAGCCACGGCGGCGCCGATAGCGGCGATCAGTTTCGCCTTATTGCTCATAGCGCCCCCATATCCGTCTCGCCAGGATCTGCCAGCCAGCCACCCTTCTGCCGCTCCTCGCGCCACCATTTGCGCAGCAGATATAGGCCCTGAATCGCGATGTAGACCCCCGTTGCTATGGCCACCCACTCGTTCAGCGTCAACGTGGACGCAGCCGCTCCAGCGACTGCAGGCGCCGCCTTTGCTACCTCTATTGCTGCTTGAACTCGGCTCTCATTGCTCATGTATTGCCCCTCCTCGTTGGGCATGAAAAAACCCGCCTAAGCGGGTTGTTGTTGGTCGGGGCTGATCAGAGCGTCACAGCGAGCGCGAAGGCGGCATCGAGCGATTCCGGCGTGCCGCAAAGCTGCGCCCAGAGCGCCGCCAGAAACGGGTTGTGCCGCTCCCAGGTGTCGGCCTCGTACTCGATCTGCGCGGCGCGCTTGTCCGCGCCGTCGGGCATGGCCGCAATGGCCGCCTCGGCCGTATCGAGCAGGCCCAGCGTGAGCAGTGCAAGCCGGCCCTGACGACGCGAGCAGGAGTGCGGCACAGCATCGACGTGCGGTGCGTCGGGCCAGCGCCGCACGATCACGCCGCCCACGATCTCTTCAATCATCTCGCTCATGCTTGGCTCCTCGACTTGTATGCGAGCACACCTGTGCTTGCGGCAATTGCGGCCGAAGGAGGGGTCACGTAAATGCGCAGATGCCGCCTGAATCCAAGTCCTGCGCCTTCAATCGGGGTTTCCAATTGATTTGAGGAATTGGGCGCAACGCTTCCGACAATGATCGAGAAGTAGCTGTCTGCATAGGTCCGGAGATCGTCGAAAACACTCCGCCCATCAATGAGTATTTCGACGCGCATGGTTCCTGGCGTGCCTCGGCTCAGCGCAAAGAAATCCAGACTCCCCCGCCCCAGCATTTCCAGCGCAAGCGTTCTGACTCCGGTTGCGATGGCGGGCAATGAGGTCTTCTTACTGCCGGTAGCGATCTGGCCGCCTGTGGGGCGCGGGACCGGGTCACAGACAAGAGCAGTAATCCGCTGGTACGACTCCGCGCGGTAGTTTGTGATGTCGTCTGCAGGGTCGGTAGCGCTCGTGCCCGTGGCGGCAGTCCGCGTGTAGAGCTCCCCGTCAAGAGGGCTGCGCACGATTTGAAATTGCACAACTGTGAGCGATGCAGACCAGACCGGAAAGTCCCCGCCGCCCTGCCCCAGAATGCCGGAAAGTGTGTTCATACGAGTCCTCGTGTCGCATCTTGATATGTGAGCACCCCGGTCGCGCCGTAGACGGCCGAGATGACTTGAGTCGCCATGGATCGGGAGCGCAGCTTTGTCGAGCCAAATGCGATGGAGTACTGACCGCCGTCGCCGATAGCCTCGATGACCGCTATCCGCTCACCTGCAGCCCAACTGGCGGGCAGCGTGAGCGTGATGCCAGCCGCTGCCACGATGTACGCAACACCTGCGACGCATGTCGTGTTTGCAGTCACGACCTGGCGGGCGAGGCCGGTGGCTGCGCCAGGCGCGGCCACGCCAATCACCCAGCCCGCTTTCGCCGATGCACCGCTGAACATGTCCACGGCAATGACCATACCCCCCGTGGTCGGGTTGTAGCTCTGCACCGGCCCGCTCATCTGGGTTGCCGGATCACTGGTGGACGTGGCCACGACATACATGCCGGTCACAAACGAGCGGCTCGCTTCAATCGTGAAGCTCTTTGCCCCGGCGCCCGGCGTCACGCTCGTCGTGCTGCTGCCCTTGATCTGCTGGGTCGCAAACACTGCCGCTTGGTCACGGAAGCCTTGCGCCGCGTCGCGCGCAGCCTCCGCCCCGGTCTTCGCGGTATTCGCCGCCGTGGCAGACCCCGCCGCCTCCGTGGCACTGCCAGCCGCTGCCGTCGCAGAGCCAGAGGCAGCCGTGGCCGAGCCTGCAGCATTGCCTGCCGACGTGGATGCAGCAGTTGCAGAGCCGGCCGATGCCGTAGCGCTGGCGGCTGCCTCTCCCGCCTTCGTGGTGGCTGTGCCCGCCGCCGCCTGAGCTGCAGACTTCGACGCATCCGCGGCCACAGCCAGCTCATTGGCCGCGATGGCGTTCTGGTTTGTTTGAGCCGCCGCAGTGTTGATCTGCGGAATCATTGCCACTTGGGCAGCAACCGTTGCAAAGCCCTTTGTGTTGAATTCCGCAGGCGTGTCCGTCGGTTGCGGCGCCGGCGGCAGTGCGGCAATTGGCGTTGGAGAAACGATATCCGTCATGTCAACCCTTCCAGCTCCAGCTCGGAGTCTGCATAGTCGTAATAGGAGAGAACGATCTCGAAGTTCTTGTAGAACCCATAGACCGTGGTTGATTCAAATCGGCTGGAGCCAATCCAGAGACATGGCGTCGCGCGAACAGTGGTTAGAAAGTCATTGAAAGAATCCACCTCACGCGACTGCAGCAACATCTGGAATGCCGCCCGCTTCGCGAAAGCCCGCTCAACGAGCACAACGTCACCGAACTCCGTGCGCTCCTTTCGCGAGTAGTCCTGGATGCCTACGCGCGCCCCCGACTTGACACCCAGAGCGAATGTCCGGCGCTGGCCTATCAGGATCACGCCCACCGCAAGTGCGGACGTGCCCACGATGTCGATCAGGATGTCCGCCGCTGGGAAGCTGGGCAGGTCTTGCAGCAAGGCCTGGGTTGGCGCGCGCCGCTCTCCGAAGTACCACTCCCACCAGCCGGCCGCCACCGGCACCGACGACATGGAAGTCGTCTCGTCGTAAACCTCGCCGAAGCTCGGATCAATCAACCGCACACGGATGCGTGTGGCTCCCGTGACGTTGAGCAGCCCGAGCGATGTGATCGCCTGGCCCGGCTTGATCCGGTAGCTGATGTTGTTGGCCTGCTTGACCTGGCTGCTGACCGACTTATCGAACGGCTTCCAGCGGTTGGTCGGCCCGACCTCGACCCACTTGGGCTCGGAGGACGGCGTCGCGGGGTTGTTGCCCGTGTTGCTGTCCGCCGTGCTCTCGTAGACCTTGTGCTGGGCCGCGAGGATCACCCGCGCGCCCTTTGCGTAGGCCGTGCCGGCCGCCCACTCTGGATAGTCGTTCTCCGGCACATCGCTGCTCACCAGCATGGCTGGGATCACAGCGAGCGGCGCAATGACAACGAGCGATGAGATGCTCATGCTGCTACCCCCTCTCCTTCTTTTCGTGGTTGCGGCATCCCGTCGCCATCCCAACGCTGAAGCAGCCGTGCGATCTGCGAGTTGAGCCGGACGATTTGCCCCGCCTGCTGGCGGTTCTCATCAATCAGCTGCGCCACCAGGGCTTCGAGCCGAGCACTGCTTTCGCCACCGCCAAAGCTCTTGCCGCCCGCCCATGGATTGAATGCCGCGGGCACCACA
The DNA here is from genome assembly GCF_017355445.1 of Delftia sp. SD018. NCBI lineage: Bacteria > Pseudomonadati > Pseudomonadota > Betaproteobacteria > Burkholderiales > Comamonadaceae > Delftia > Delftia sp. SD018. The sequence continues at coordinate 93,285 of NZ_JADDRN010000019.1, read as the reverse complement.
GCTTCGTCCTTGTGCAGCATGGCGAACATCGTTTGCGGGATGCGGTTCGCGCCGACCTCAAACGCTGGAATGCCAACGCTCTCAGCCGCCTTGCGCCAGTCCGACTCATAGAGCCCCGACAGCGCGGACAAGTCCGACAGCGAGCCGCCAGAAGCTTTGATGGATTCGAGAAGCCCCCGAAGGTCACCCGTGCCGTCGTAGGCGTGGTACTTGCCCGCCAGCGCATCCAAGCGCGCGATCTCGGCGGAGTCGATCACAGGGTTGTAGAACGTCCCGCCGCTGCCGTCCGTTTGCGGGCGGTTGTACTTCGATGGCGTGTTGCTGCCACCTACCGCACTTCCGCCGCCGCCACCGCCCAACTGCGCGCCGCCGTTGTCCTTGCCTGATCCTATGCCCCCGGGGCTATCTGGGAACATCAGCTTCTCCAGAGCCTTGATGGCCTGCTCCACGCTCAGCGTGGCGTCGATCTGCTTGTCGTTGCCTTCAAGCAAGTCGCGCCAGTACGTCAGCGTCTTGTCCAGCCGCTCCAGTTGCTCTTGCGAGTTCTTGAGCTGCCTTTCCTCCGTGGAGAGCTGGGCGTCGCCGTAGCCGGCGATCTGGCTGAGTTGGTTGGCCAGCACCAGGGCGTCGCGGTCACGTTCGAACTGCGATGCGTAGCGGCCCGATGTGATGCCTCCGCGCGCCGCCGTTACTGCGTCCGAGAGACCGTCGAAGCTGGAGAGCTTGGCGCCACTGCGCACGCTCGCGAGGGCCTGCTCGATGTACACCATGCCCGCAGCGGCCTGCATCTGCTGAGCAGTATCGATGGAGCCAAACAGCTCCTTCGCGCTCTGCTTCAACGGCGTCAGGATGCTGGAGATCGCCTGCACTGCGGCCTGCGAGTCCGTCACGATCCGCTGCCAATACTCCTGCTCGCGGGCCACAGCCGCCTCGAAGTTCGCCAGCGCTGCGTCCTTGGCTTTCTGCTTGGCCTCCTCCAGTGCTCGCGCCGCTTCGTCAGCTGCGGTCTTCGCCGCATCAGCCGCAGTTTCTGCAGCCTTTTGAGCCGCGTCCGCCGCCACGCCGAACAGCTGCGCCAGGGCGAGCAGCTTGGCCGCCAACTCGGTGTTGCCGGATGCCAGCGCGTCCTCGATCAACTTGCGGAACGCCTTCTTGGCCGCCTCGCCGCCCTTGGGGTCGATATCCACACCCAAGCCTTTGAGCTGCTCGCGCACTTGGCGCTGCAGTATCTCGGCGCGCTCGGCCTCGCTGTAGAACCCGGCGTAGAACGCATTGATGTTGCCAGTCAGCGCCTCGATGCCGCCCGAGGTCTTCAGCAACGCCGTCTGCGCCTTGGCGTTCAGGTCATTGAAGCCGACCAGGGTGTTGCCCCAGTTCTTGAACGATGCATCGATCACGGCGATCTTTTGGATAGCTGCAGTGAGACCTTCCACCGTTACGTTTTCACCGATGGCGTCAAGCTCTTCACGCATCCAGCCCGGGATGTCCCCCTTCTTGATCTCATTAACCAGCTCGCCGCCCATATCTGCAACGAACTGCAGCCATGCCTTCTGAGGGTCAGCATCCAAGTCCCGGTTTTTGTACTTCTTGAGCACCTCTCCGGTCTGTTTGTCGAGGATCTGAAAGAAGCCCATGCCCCCTTCATCACCGTATTTCGGGTTGAGCGAGAAACCTGCCGCAATGTCAATGTCGCGCGCTTTGACGCCGCCTACTTTCGTGAGCGCCTTGTACATGTCGAGCATGCCGTTGACCGTGGCCTGCAGCTTCTTGTCGAGATCCTTGTTTCCGCGCGTCGTGAAGTCGGTGAGCGTGTTTCCCCAAGCATCCGTACCCAGAACTTGCTTGACAGCTTCATCTCGATTGGTCGTAGCAGTGGACGCCACGCCGCCCGAGTGATTCGGGCCACGCGAAGAGAATGCGCCACCCAGCGCCAGGGCGGCAACAGCAGCAAGCGCCCAACCCCAGACGGGGATCGCGCCCAACATGCCCATTGCGCCCGTGCCAGCCGCGCCTGCTCCTGCGCCCGCACCCACGCCGGCCCATGCGCCGTTACCAGCGATCAGCGCGCCCAGGGCATCGCCGCCCATCATCCCGACAGCATTGGCTCCAAACAGGCTGGCGGTGCTCGCGCCGGCAGACATGCCCCACAAGGCCTGAGCGCCGGCACCAAACAATCCGGCGTTGTTGAGCGCGAAATTGCCAGCACCTCCGGCCCCGCCGCTCTTCCCTCCCACGCCCATGATCGCGCTCACGCCGTACTGCACGATGGGCTCCAGCACGAGCGTGGCAAACAGCCGCTTCAGGTACTGGGCGGCATTTTTTCCGCCGCCCATGATGTAGTCGCTCAAGGTGCGGCTGATGGTCTGGGCGGTCTTGTCCCAGTCCTTCGCAGCTTCGTCCGCCGCCTTCTTGTTGCCCTCGCGGAAGCCCTTCTCCTGCAGCACACCCAGCAGTTCCTTGCGCGCGGCGAGCTCCCGCTCCAGCGCATCAATGGTGGACTGCGACTCCGTGCCCATGCGGGCCATCTGCAGCTGCTCTTCCAGGCGCGCGATGGTCAGGCGCTCCACGGCCTCGGCCAGTGTGATGTTGGCTGCAGCAGCCAGGGCATGCGCCTCCTCTTCCTGGCGCGCCTTGCGCACGGCATCCTCCGCAGACTTGATCGCAGCCTGGCGCTTATCGGCCAGGCGGTCGGCCTGCTTGATGTCGTCTTCGATGGCCTTCTGCAGGTCGCGGCGGGCCTTCTCCTCCTCCTTGGCCAGAGCGATAGCGAACGGCTGCTTCTTGATCAGGTCTTCGACGTACTTGATGTACTGGGCCTGGGTGATGTTGCCCTTCTCGAATTCTTTCTGACCGCGCGCCAGCTCCTCGTAATAAGTGCTGCTCAACCCGGCCAGTTCTGCATAGACCTTGGCCTGATCGGAAAGCTCCTTTTTGGCCTCGCGCGCAGCAGCAGCACTACCCTTGTTGGCTTTGTTGTGCTCTTCGGTTACCCAGGCCAAGACCGTCTTGATGTCAGCTTCGCTTTTCCCAGCTGCAACTGCCTCGTTCCTGGCTTTGGTGAGCTTCTCTTCCAGAGTCGCCTCTTTATCCAGCGCCTTGGCGTATGTCTTGTCAAATTCCTGCCGCGCCTGCATTACGCGGCTCGACTCCTCCTTCGCGGCAGCATTTTTCTTTTCGGCATCAATGGTCGCAAGCAGCTGCGTTTCTTGCTGCTTCAAAGCCGCAACTTGCGCCTTGATTCTTTCGACAGCTTCCTGACTAGGCCTGCCAGTCGCCGCACCGCCACCCGTATCGCCAAACCCGCCTGAGGAGCGCCTCTCAAGATCAGCGATTTGCTTCCGCACCGCAGCCAGCGTGTCTACGGGGGTTGATGCGCGGCCAACGTTGAGCATCGCATCCCAAGCTCCCGACGCTGCGCTTTTGATGGCATTCCATCCGCGCTCGATGTACCCCAGGGAGTCCTTGATGGTCTTGCCCCGCTCGCGCATGGCGCCGTCCAGCGCGTCCATGGCTACCTTCGATGCGTCAGCCTTGCGGCCCTGGTCATCCAGGGCCTTGATCTGCTCGTACACGGAAACCGTCAGGAAGTTGGTTCCCTCGTTGAGCTTGATGACGGCGGCCAACGGATCCTTCTGCAGGCTGGCGAACTGGTCAGCCGTCTTGCTGACAGCCTGGCCAGTGAGCTTCTCCCACTCGATGGCGGTCTGGGTGTAGCGGCGCAATTCGTCGCCACCACGCACACCAGCCGCGACAAAATCAGCCAGGCCGGACGCAGCCTGTGCCTGAGACCCCACCACAGCATCGATCTGCCGCGCGTACTCACGCAGCTGGCTTGTGGTGACGCCAGATGCATTGCCAGTGAGGGCAATGGAACGCACGAACGCCTCGTTCTCCTGAGCCCCCTGATGGAACGCCACAGCCATCGCAGCGCCAGCGGCAGCAACCAGTGTGAGCGGGCTCACCAGCCCCATGACGTATCCGCCAAGGGCTTTGGCAGCGGCGCCAGTGCCGCCAAACATATCTTTGAGTTGGCCACCCTGTTGCAGCAGCACAGTAAGGGGCGCCTGGCCCGCCTGGAGGCTGACCACGATGTCCGTGAACTGAGCCGGCACTTGGCGCAGCGCCGCGGCGGTCTGCGCTGCGGACACCCCCATGGTGCCCAGACCCTTTGTGGCAGCGCCAGCAGCGGCGGCCTGTGCGGCCTCGACCGCGCGCAACTGGGCAAGAATAGGCTCCATGACGTCGCCGCCAATGCCCCGATACTTGCCCCAGGCTTCAAAATACTTGGCGGTCCCTTTCTCGCCCGCCTCTGCGGCGACCAGGGCGCGCTGAACGCTGTTGACCCAGGATTTCTCAAAGGACTCCAGCTTTCGAGCGGTCTGTTCGGCGCCACCTCCCATTTGAGAGATGCCTTTGCTCGCCTCCTGGCCGGCCCTTGTGACTGCCTGAGCAGTGTCCTTGGCGCCTTGCTTTATCTGATTGAACGCATCCTTGGTGTTGTCCTCCGCAACCACACTGACGACGGCCTTGGGTCCTTCTTGCGTCATAGATCCGCCCAATAAAAAAGGCCCGCCAAAGGCGAGCCAGAAATAGAAAAGCCCCGGAGGTCCGGGGCTCTGAAGTTGTTCAATGATGCTGTGCTATTTCAACCTTCGCACAAGCTCACGACATAGAGCGGGGATCAGGCCAAGGTTTCCATCAGTCCAGCGACGATGCAGGAGGCTACGAGTAGTGGACAGTGTCTGGTGGCAGCTCGATCCCACAGAGTGGAACATACCAAGCACCACCACCAAAGACCACTACTCCTCCGTCGCTGCGAACGGTGTCCAGGAGATGCTGGATTCGGTCGATCATGGACAGGGCTCTTCGCCTAACCACCAGCCGCTCGAAAGGCTTCTCTGCCTCTCCCGGGAATTTGATGGTGCCCAAATGCACTCTCCACATCTTCGGTCTCTTCAAGAAAGATTGCCGCAGCCGCTCGCAGATAGCCATCGCGAGATCGATCTGATTGGAGGGGATGCTCGCAAAGCTGTGAAGCGTCAAGATTTCCTCTCCCCGGTCGGAGAATTCTTGGAACGCTGGGGCGATTTCGTTTAGATAGCCCGAGAGAAAGCGAGCGCGCGGGCGGACACGTATCTGTTCAGACAACGCCTCCACATCGTCACCCAGCCCCTTAGCGATTCCCAATACGTAGTAACCCATCACTTGATGGTACTGGAAACAAGATACCGCTCCCAAGCGTCTACATCCATCCTCAACCATGCGCTCAGAAACGCCCCTTTGGCGGTTTCATCCGCTACTGCGGCATCAGGGCCGAACCGCAATGCTTGCATTTGCGAGCTTCCTTGCGCACAAGCTCTCGGCAGTCCGGGCAATGAACATGGGTCGCAGGCGTTATGGGATTGCCCAGCTCATCCCGGGGAAGTGCGGCCTCTCCCTCTGGCTTCATGAGCGCAACAATGATTGCGCCCACAAGAGGCGACAGGAAAAGGGAAAACAGAAACGCCCCGATGCCAGATCGCCCCTTCTTACTGGCCCACACGCCGACAAGTACGCACAAGATCAGCCACAGGAAAAACAACTCCATACCCGCTCCAAACATCGAAATTCCTCTGATCGAAGCGCATTGGGGCCCTCAGAGCCGGGCGCCATCCTGGCATACGATGAGAGGCTCCACACAACCCATCGCCAGGAGGGCGGAATGCAACTCGACAGGCCCCTGCAATTGGAACTTCTTAAGAAGCTAGCAGCCTCCTATCCAGACACGACGGATGTTCAGAGCTGGGAGACTGAATTCCCGGGAGCCGGCAGGAATCTCGCATATCTAGACGAGCATGGATTGTGCGAATTAAAGATGCTGAAGGCGCTCGGAGGTAGCCACCCATTCGTAGCCAGGATCACTGCAAGAGGGATGGACTTCCTAGCCGACGACGGCGGCTTATCGGCAATCCTCGGCGTGGTCACCATCAAGCTCCATGACGACACCATCAAAGCGTTGATAGAGAGCAAGATCCTCCAGTCAGACCTTCCTGAGCCCGAAAAGAAGCGATTCCTTGCTCAGCTTCGAGAGCTGCCTGCCGAGACCACAAAACACCTCGTACTGAAGCTTGTGGACCTTGGGCTTGACAAGGCTCCGACAGCCATCGAGACGATTGGAACGTTTCTGAAGAACCTGTGACCTTCCCGAATTCCAGATAGCCGGCGGTGCCGCCGAGAGCGATGCAAAACGCATCCACTCCCAGCGGCTCGGCAAACTCCAACACCAAGCCATTTCGGGGGTGGCATACCAGCGCACGGGGGCGCAATTCAAGCGGTTCTGTCGCCATTTGTCACTCCTCTCGCATGGCGGCCAAGGCCTCGGATTCCATCACGCGGATGTCGCTGAACAGCGCGTCGTAGTCCTCTTCGCTCAGGCCCATGCGATCCAGTTCATGCTGCAGCGGGATGTAGTCGAGGGAGGCCGGGCCGCTCATGGTGTAGCGCCACTGGCTGCCGACCTTGCACCACAGCTTGTAGGCCGGGAAGTTCTCAGGCCATATCTCCACGGGCTGCTGCTCTGCCTCCCAATCCCGGTACGTCATGCCCCAAAAGCCGAGTTGCTCGGCTGTCGGGGGCTTGCGGTAGATGGCAGCAGCTATGGCCCTCAGTTTCCCAGGCGGCCCGTGGTGCAGAGCGATCGGTAGGCGTCCCACAGGGCGGCGCTCGCACCGGGTGCCTGGTCGAACAGCTCGTTCAGCGATTCCTTGGTCACAGGCGGGTTCTCGTCGCCCCAGCTCACCAGGTACTTCATGGCGTTTTCGGCATTGGCCGCATCACCACGCTCGTACATGTAGGCGTAGGTGAATTTGGAGGCGTCGCCATCGCTCTTGCCGGCCTGCTCCTGCTGCTCTGTGGCGAGGCGGACCGCCGTGTTTGCCACGTCATCCCAGAGCTCGCCGAACTCCTTGCGGGTGCGGTAGCGGAACGTGCAATTGAGCGTGGCCATGCTGCCATCGGGCAGGGGGAATTCGACCTTGCCCGAGATGGTTTCGGGGCGCTTGCCGAACACGAAGGCGGCGGGCTTATCAGTCTTGGCGGGAATGGAGGCCTTCTTTGCAGGAGCGTTCATGGTGATGATCTTTCAGCAGATGGATGAGAAATGCCCGCGCCCGACTGCCCGCCTCTGCTGAGAGACGAAACAGCCGGGCCGGTGCAACTGGGGCCGATCAGACGGCGTAGCGGGTGGTGCGGCCCTGCGGGGCCATGGCGGCGTTCACGGTGTCAACCTGGCCCTTGGTGAGCGAGGGGATCTCGTTCAGCGCGATGTATCCGTAGAAGTAGTTCACGTTGCCGTTGGGCTTGAGCACCTTCAGTGCAACCAGCAGGCGGTCCTCGGAGGCCTTCTTGACAGCCTTGTAGCCCGGCAGGCTGGGGTCATCGCCGATGGGGATGGTGATGTTGGTGGCCGAGAAGCCTGTGGGGATCTGGAAGGTGTTCATGCTGGCCAAGGGAGCCACTTCGGCGAACTGCGCATCGCCGCCCGAGGTCGAGGGGTTCAGCACCTGCTGGATTTCCTGCCAGGTGGCGATGGGCAGCACCGAACCGATGCCGCCGCCTGGCGTGAAGCGGTTCTCGTTGAGGGTGTCCAGCCCGTCGATGGCGAAGGTGCCCGCTGCCGTGTTGGCGACGCGGAAGACGCGGTTGTTGGCGTCGTCCCAGCCGGACGTGAAGATGAACTCCTTGCCGTTGGGCAGGCCGTGCGCCGCCGCGCTGGCCACGGCGGGACTGGCGTTGGTCACGGCCGTGACGGCGATGGCCGCGGCGTAGACGGTGGAGATGAACAGCTTGCTGCCGTCCGGAACGGTGTATGCCATGGTGGGCCTTTCGGAAATGAAAAAACCCGCCGAAGCGGGTAGAGAGTTGCGCCCGAGCGGGCAAGAAAACCGCCAGGCGGCGGAAGGGATGGGCGGCCTATCGGGCGCCCCAGATGGTGTAGGTCTGCAGGTAGCCCGGCGTCTCGTCGCCGTCGCCATAGGCCCCGATGGGCTCGGAGACTGGGCGCGCGATCAGCTGGGGCATCCCGCCGCGCAGTGCGGCCTCGATGGTCTGCATGAGAGCAAAGGCCTTGAGCGGCGTGCTGTCCCAGGTATTGATCTGGATCTGCACGTTGCGCTTGTCGGCCACCGTGTTGTCCAGCCACTCCAACGGATCGCCGCCGATGTGCTGCCACGTCACGTAGGGCTGCTGGGTGCCGAAAGGGGCCGTTCCAACGTGCACGCGCGGACACACCGCCAGTAGCGTAGCCATGAGGTCAGATTCAAGCGCCACCGTAGCCCCCCTGCTCAAACAACCGGCGCCACAGCTCAGCCTGGGCGGCCTTCTTCGCCTCCGGAAGCGAGCTGGCCGCGCTGCGCACAAATGCCTTGCCGGGCACCTGCTTCGGGCTCGGAAGAGTCACGTAGTAGGCGTCCTTCTGGGCCTGGCTCGCGCGGCGGGGTGGAGGCGGCTGGCCGTCCATGCCGGGCCGCACCATGGGCCGCACCTGGCCGTCGTTGGTCTGGTAGTAGCGGTAGCGCTGCAAGTAGCCGAACTCCACTAGGTGTCCGTGCGGCGCCTTCTTGTGGTTCCAGCTGATGTGGTACTCCGCCCTCTTCCCGTCCTTAGACTTTTCGTCGCTGAAGTACTGGTAGATGGACCGGTCAAGGTTGCCTGTCACGCGCCCCAGCCCCTGGACGTTGAGCTTGACGCGCTCGTAGATCACCTGAGCGCCGGCCTGGGCCATCGGCCGGATGGCCGCCTCCACGCCGGACTCCAATGCGCTGAGCACGTCGTCCACGGCGCTCAGGTCGAGCTCCATGCCGAACGAGTTGCCGCCTGTCAGCACCTTGCGGCGGCCATCCCGCCCTGGATTGGATAGGGTACGCCTTGCCATTCAATCCTCCTTCAAGACTTGCCCTGGATGAGCTCGCACACCAGGTCGATGTACTCGCGGGTAGGCCCAGGCAGCACGGCCTTGAGCTCGTAGATCTGGCCGTCGAACAGCACGCGCATGCCGGCGTCCAGATCAGCGCGGCGGCGAATCCGGATGCTCGCGCGGACGATGGACACCTTGGCGTCTGCCTTGATCGTGCCCAGGCCAGACTTGTGCAGCACGTTGGCTGCGATGCGGCCCGGGGAGATGTTTTCCCAGCCTTCGAGCAGCGGAGTGCCCCATTCGTCCGCGCCGCCTGTCTTGCGCTGGATGTGGATGCGGTCTCGAAGGGTGCCTGCGCGGAACGTGGTCATAGGCCTTGCACCTTCCGATGGGGCCGCAGCAGATCGCGCGAGCCGTTGGGCATGGCGAAGGACTGCGCGCCCACCACCACATCCTCGCGGTTGGCGAAGAGGTGACCGCAGATCAGCAGCATCGCCGCTTTCACCGAGTAGGTGGCCACCATGGGCAGCTCACCCGCCTCGCCCGCAGCCACCGCAGCGTCAAGCTCGGTCTGGTCGGCGTACACCTTGCGGCCCAGGTACTCCTGGGCGGCGTCGATGGCAGCACCGAGGTACAGCTCGACCATCGCGGCGTCCTCCGGGTCAGCCCGGCAGTGGTCGATGGCCGTCTCGATGGTCAAGATGGGCATGCTACGACTTGGCCTTATCTGTACCAGCGACGGCCTTCTTTTGCTCAACCGCGCCCAGTTCGACCGCGGCGGCTTCGAGTTCGGCCGGGATCTCATCTCCCACCTCGAATACGGTGGGATAGATTTCTCCGTCCTTCACGCCTTTGAATTGCTTGGTTGCCTTCATCGTCTTCTCCTGAAATGGAGAAAGGGCCGAAGCCCCTTCTTGGTTACGCCGACACCTTCATTGCACGCAGGCACTCGGGGTTCTGCACGCCGCCGCCCACGCGCTTGGTCGTGTAGAAAAGCACGTAGGGCTTCTTGGTGTAGGGATCGCGCAGCACGCGCACCCCCATGCGGTCGATGATCAGATAGCCGCGCTTGAAGTCTCCGAACAGGATCGGCACGGCATTGGCTGCTACATCAGGCATGTTCTCGTCTTCGGCAAGGCCGTATCCGTGAAACGTTGCCGGCTGACCAGCCTGCGAAGACGGCTGCCACAGGTAATTGCCCTGGCCGTCCTTGAGCTTGCGCAGCTTCGCAATGGTCAAGTTGTTGGTCAGGAAACGCGCGTTCTGGCGGTACTTCTTTGGCAGGGCATAGATCAGGTCCAGCGCGGCATCGGAGCTGATGTCGGCCGCAGCGCCGCTGTTGGTGACCTTGATCGCACCAAAGGGATGCTTGGTCGCATTGGCGCCACCCGTGACGTAGGTCAGGATACCGGCAGGCTTCTTCACGCCGTCGCCACTGATGAAAGCCAAGCCTTCCTGCTCTGCGAACTCTGCCTGTACTTCGCTGGCCAGCCATGCCTCGATGTTGATCTCGCTATCGTCCAGGATCTGCTGAGTCGCAGCCGGGTTGGCATAGATTTCGCCATGCCCGAAGCCAAGCGCCGCCAGCACGGGAGTGGCCGTCTCAGGCCGCTGGTCGGTCTCGCCAACCCAGCCGGAGCCCGTGCCGCCCATGTTGAACAGCTTGGTCCAACCAGCCTTGCTGGTGGGCTGCACCTGGGCCAGCTCGCGCATGGGCGACTCGTCGCGCAGTTTGTCGGTGATGGTGCGATCCCACTCGACGGGGGTCAGGTAGCCGCCTTCTTCAGCCGTACCCTTGTTGAGGCTTGCCTGCACATCGCCCTTGCGCATGTGCGCATCGAAGGAGGCGCTGTACTCCTTGTCACGAAGAGCAACGCCAGGCGCACCCATCTGAGCTGCGGCGATCTTGGTGTGCGCGTCTTCGCTTTCACGCTGCAGCTTGTCGAGCGCTGCATTGATCTGCGCCAGCTTTGCCTCCTGATCGGCACCAGACTTGCCGGCCTTGATCTCCTCCAACTGCTTGGTGTGCTCTGCCCGGAAAGTGGCGAACGTCTGCTGCAGGCCAGCAATCAACGCCTTGACTTCGGCGTTGCTGGGTGCCTCGGCACGAACGGACATGATGCCGCGGGGAACGGGACGTGCGGTGTGTTGCTTTGCCATGGTGTGGCCCTTTCAGAAATGACAAAGCCGCCCCAAGGGCGGCCGATTGGGTTGGTGGTTGCTGCTGTCTACACGCGCATCGTGTCCAGCAGCGATTGCAGCGAGGCTGCGACTTCAGGGCCAGCGCGCGGCATGGCAGGATCGGCAGCGCCCGGCGTGCCGTTGGAAAACAGAGCCTTGAAGGCATCTCTGCGCGCATTGCGCGAGTAGCCGGCCTTGGCCATGGAGGCCTCGATCAGCGCCAGCGGCTTGCGCGCGCCAGATGCTTGGGCCGTGCGGGTGATCTCCGAACTGGGCAGCAGGCCCGTGGCGAAGCCGTCATCGACTGCCTGCTGGGCGCCGATCCAGGTTTCGCGATCCATCAGCATCGCGGCCTCAGCCTCAGTGATCCCGGAGCGGTGGGCATACAGCGCAGCCATCGCGGCATCGAACGGCGCCAGCACGGCGGCTGTGTCGGTCATGTCGTGGCGGTTTCCGACGGCCACCGCCCAGGCGTTGTGGATCATCAGGAACGAGCCATCACCCATCAGGATCTCGTCGCCGGCCATGGCAATCACCGAAGCCACCGAGGCGGCCACGCCCAACACGCGGATGGTCACCTTTGCCTTGTGCTCGCGCAGCAGGTTGTAGATGGCCATGCCCTCGAAGAAGTCGCCGCCCGGGGAGTTGAGGTTGACCGTCACGTCGCGCGCACCGATGTTTCGCAGTGCGGCGCCGATGCGCTTGGCCGTGACGCCCGTGCCCTCCCAGTTTTCGCCGATGGAGTCGTAGATGGAGATGCTCGTTTCCGCGTCGCTGGCCGAGGCTCGCACCTCGGGTTCCCATCGGTCCACAGCATCGGGGCGCAGGTCGAATCCAGCCTTGGACAGCCGGTGATCCGCGCGGATCTCAGGTAGTTGCTTGAGGCTCATTGCTTGCTTTCTTCCCCGAGGGATCGCCCAGGGTGTTGAACTTCGGGTTCGGGTCTGCCGGGTACTCGGCCAGGTCGCGGACCTCGTTGGCCGTGTGCCATGGCTGGTGGCCACCGGCGCCCAGCGCCTTGGCGAAGTAGTCCGCCTGGTCCTTGAGCGTGCCGCGCAGCAGCGCGCGCTCGTTGAACTTGAAGTAGTAGTGGCCCCGCTCTGCATCCGTCAACAGCGAACGCTCCAGTGCCTGCTCCCAGGCCGTGAAGCGCGGCGTCATCGTGAACTGCACGAAGAAGATGGCCAGTTGCTCGATACCGGAGCCCCAACTGGTGTCATCCATCATCAGCAGCGGCCGGGGCACGCCGTACAGTCGGGCCACCTCCTCGATCTGGTGGTTGCGACTTTCCAGCTGCTGGCCGTCCTTGGCCGTCGATGTGAAGGGATTGGCCTTGGCCCCCTCCTCCGCGATCATCCATTTGTTGACGTTCTCGGAGCCGCTCAGCCCCTGGTCCAGCGAGGCCCGCATGCGGTTGTACGCCTGGTCTGAGAGGGCATTTGGCGTCTCGATAGCGCCCCCAGCCATCACGCCGGTCTTGAAGATGTTGCCGGCCGCGCGCTGCGCCTGCTCGGCCAGCTCGAAAACCTCGGTGGACAGTTGCCGCTTGGACAGGCCAAGCACGCCGTCGAACGACAGCTCGCGCACATGCAGGATCTCCTCCTGGTCCAGTGTGATCTGCCCGCCGTTTTCAGTTGTGCAGCGGTACTGCATACGCCAGTTGCTACCCAGCTTGGCGTCCACCCTCCCCTTCTCGAAGGGAATCAGGTGGATCGGGCGGCCAGCGGCGCGGATGATGCGCGCGTATGCGTTGCCCTCGGTCTCCAGCAGCAGCTGCATCTGGCTCTTGAACTCCATCGGCGTCTGCCAGGGGTTCGGCTTGTAGCGCAGCAGCTTGTGCGCCGGGTGATCCTTGGCAACCTCCTTGTCGTCGCCGGCTCGGTAAAGGCTGGTGGGCAGCATGCCCAAGCCATTGCCGATCAGCGAGAGACAGCGCAACGCCGAGGTGTTGCGCAGCATCCGGTTCGATGCGCCCATCTGGCCGTTGCGGATGAACTCCAGCAGCGCCGGGTCGTCCAGCCCCTGGAAGGTAGTTCCTTCCGAACTGGCTCGCGGGCGCGACTGAGCCTCCGGCCCATCCCGCCGGAACAGCTTGTCGAATATCTTCATGTGGTCGTGCCCTATAGAAAGCGCATTCCGCGCGTCTCATAGACGGATGGCCCCTTGGCCTGCGGATTGGTGGCCATGAGCGTGACGGCGTTCAGAGAGGCCATCAGCGGATCAATCTTCCCTGTGCCGCTGGCCTGCTTCGTGATCAGCGAGGCATTGCCCGACGGCACCACCTTCGCATTGCCCACACACCAGGCCATGAGAGGCTGTGCCGCGTGGGTAAGACTCCCATCCTCCAGGCCCCGCTCCGCGACGGCCATGGCGCCGGTGAGCTTCCAACCCTGCGAGATGCCGATGATCATTTCCTCCGGTATCCCGGCATCAATGAGCGCCTGGTACACCACCTTGTGCGTGCGCTCCGGGTCCAGGCCTATACGCGCCAGCAGGCCGGCGTCGTAGATCTCCTTGCAGATCGCCGCAAGCTCCTCCAGATCCTGCCCCGGGCGCTCCACCACGACGAGGTCGCCGTCGCGCTCGAAGTCTCGGTATCTCGGCTCCTCCGACTTACGCCTTTCGATGCCAATGGGGTGGATCCAAGCCTTGTTCCAGAGCGCGCAGCGAGTCACGCCTCGGTATCGCCCCTCAACAGCTAGGCCCAGCAAGTCATCCAGCCCTCCACCGTCGATCCCGACCACAACGACCTCGCACTCGCGCAGGATGTATTCGAGCGAAATGCGGCGGTTCCCACGAAGCTCCCAAAACTCTGTGCCGGCCCAGCTGTTGGAACGCTGCTTCAGGCCGACCTCAACGTTGCCGTACTTGGCCAGCATGCCTTTGAGCGACTCCTTGCCCTCCTGCTGCGCCTTGCGAAACTCGCGCTCCAAGAATGGCCGGTCCACCGAGTACCCCAGATTGGGGTTCACCATGGCCAGGTTCTCCAGGAGCATGCAGCCCTCGTTCTTCACCAGCTCTGGCGGGTGCTCGAACAGGATGGGTAGGAACTCGGGATCAATGATGGTGCCGTCGCGCACACCCCTCGCGTACTCCAGCTTCTCCTTGAACACGCCCGCGGGCTCCTCGTCGCTCTGGGTGGTGATGTACAGGATGAATCCTTCGGGGCGTGCAGCCAACCCGCCGCCAGCTTCCCGCAGCATGTCCTTTGCCTTGGCGATCTTGCCGAACAGCCAAAGCTCCTCCACCAGCAGCACGGCAGACTTCTTGCCGGAAACGGTATTCGTGTCCGCTGCGATCACCTTCAGCTTCGCGCCCATGCTGCGATGGGTCAGGATCCGCTGGGTGTCCTGCACATGGATCAGTTCCGCCAACTCGCTGTAGGGCTCCTCGTCCTCGTCTTCGCTCTCCTCCAGGTACTGCACCATGTCTTTGGCGGGAGTGAAGCTGTTGTCAGCGACCTCCTTGGTTGGCGCCAGGATGGTGAACTCTGCCGACCGGCGCCAGTTGCGCACCAAGCAGGTAAGCATGATGGATGCCGCCAAGCCGGACTTGAAGTTCTTCTTCGGCAGCATCACGAACCATTCCTTGATGAGCCGACGGCCGCTCTTGGCGTCGTAGGCCCCGAAGATGGTTGCGGCCAGGTCAAAGATCCACTGTCCGCAGGCGTCAGCCATGCGCGGGCTGCCCGGGGCGTCCACGATGCGCAGATCACGCATCACGGCCAGACCCGCCTCGGCCTCCTCAGGAAAGATCGGCGGCGGAATGATCGAGCGACCCTCCCGGATCCGCTCAGCCCAATCAACGCATGCGGTAGACCATTCAGGCATCCGGCACCTCCTACTGCAGGTTCGGCGGCGCGGCCGATGCGTACTTCCCACTCTTCGCCCGGGTGGCGGCAGCGCCAGCGCGTGCGGCCTTCTTGCCCCCGTTCTCGCCGCGGCGGACTTCGGCCGACAGCAGAGCTTTCGCAGCGTCAATCCGCAGCTTGGCTTCGGTGCCGCTGTCGTTCATCACCGCCTTCAGGAACTTGGCGGGCTCGTCGTAGGTGACGCTCAGATTCAGGTATGCGGGCTCTTTCGACGGACGGCCGGCGCCCGGACGCGCGCCGCCGCTGCGCCCTTTGACTCCGGACATAGCAACTCCATTTGAATTATTTGAATAGGGGGAAATTTCTTGCGCGTGCGGAACAGGGCGGTCTAGAGGCCGGAAGCCCATTAACTTTGCATAGCCCCTCCCCTCCAGTCACCTTGCCGATGGCCCTGGCACGCGCATAGAAGCCCTGTACAGGGCAAATGCCAGTCGGCTGACGTGCGACGGTATGCCTGCCCTATGAGCGTCCAGAGCCATCTATCATCAAGACCAATCAGAAAGGAGCATCGATGCAATACGCAATCTTCGACACAGGCCCGGGATTCTTGCAATGGATGGGAGAAGCCTCTGATCCCGTTTCTGCAATCAAAGCGCTTCACGAGGAAGCCAAAGAGTTCGGCGCGGATGATCAAGACCCAGCAGAAGCATTCATCGTTATCTACGAGCTGCAAGATCAAGAAGTCGCGAAGCTGGACGAGCTGCTCACGAAGGGTGAGCACGTCTATCAGGACTTCGAAGACGAAGGCCAAGAGTTCACATTGGCAGAGGTTCGCAAGATCGCGGGTCTATAAGACTCGGCGAGCCTCCTCGCGCTGCTTGTCACGGCTGTGATGGGTGGCGCACAGGGGCTGCCAGTTGCTGCGCCGCCAGAACAGCGACTGATCCCCGCGATGCGGGGTGATGTGGTCAACAACCGTTGCCGCCTCGACCCTGCCCTGCGCCTGGCACATGAGGCACAGCGGGTGCTCTCGCAGGAACTGCTCGCGGGCCTTCTGCCACTTGTAGCCGTAGCCGCGCTGGCTGCTGGTTTGATCACTGGTGCGCCAGCTGCCGGCCTGCATTGTCTGCACGCGGCGGGTATCAAGGACCGGAAGCGTGCTCTTAAGGGTCTGTAGCTTGGACATGGCAGGCCACCAAATGCAAACGCCACCCGAAGGTGGCGATAGACAACGGGAATGCCCTTTGCTTCTAGGGCTTCGTGGGCATCTTCTTCATCTGATCGCAGGACTGCTGCTGTTGCTGTGCAGACATCGAAGACCATTTCTTCTTGAAGTCACTGGCTGCAGCGCTGTATAGCTTCTCGTAGTCTGCCTCGGAGACCTTCAGATCAGATAGCGTCGCGGTCTTCTGCTTCGCTCTCGCCTCATCCACCTTTTGGCTGGACATGTGCTTGCATGCCAGTGCCAACTCGTTCATGGAAGCGGACATGCGAACAACGCCAGAAGCCACCGCTGCGTTTGGTTCATCTGCAGAAAAAGCGCTGGAAGCCCCCAGCGCCACTACTAGCGCCGCAACAATCTTCATCCTTCGGATCTCCTCAAAAAGCACATCATATTTCTACGGCTCACAGAGTGCAATTTGATGTCCACGGAATGCTTTGCTGAACCTGCTGGCAGCTTTCAGGTGCAAACCTTCTGAATCTGCAGTGGTAGGGCGCTGATGTGTGGTCTCTGGCCCCTGCAGATCTCCTTGTAGCAGTCGCCACGCAGGCCTTGTATCCCAGGATGCGATGCGTGCTTTGCCGAATAGGCCGAGCGGGTTGATCGGCTGACCTCCGGAATATGCACCCGGGGCTCTTCATTTCCTATGGCTTGGAAACAAAAAAGCCCGGGAATTCCGGGCTGCCATCTGCAATCAGTTCCCCCAACCGTTGGGGAAAGAGCACTCGGCGGGGCCGGGACTGAACTGAGCCTTACCAAACAATACGCGCTTTGGCGAGTTCGACAACTCCATCAGCGTGCCGTTGCGGCGCTCAAAGTAAAAGCGCACATCGTGATAACCATTGGAAAAATCTTGCTCGGTGGTGGTGTCCAGATCTCCAGCAAAGCCACGGCTGGAGTTGCCACCGCACATCGCCCCCACGCCTGCCTCTCGTGGGTTGTTTGCTGTCAGCTTGCGGACCAATCGACCATCGTCGAGGTACATCAACACACTGCCGGTATAGCTCGGGTCGGCTTCATCGCAAGCCCACCCCCGTACCACGCAGATATGCGCATCTTCCACGTTCCCAACAGCGAATGCGCTCGCAGATGCACCCAATGCCGCAAAGGCGGCAACGGCAAGAAACGACTTCCTCATTCCATGCTCCCAATCAAGTTGAATGTTTTTGATGCTAATGAATTTCATTCACACCAGTTCCAGTCTAAGTGCGATTCCTCAACAAACCTGACGGTTTGTTGAATGTTAGCAAGTCAACCATTCACTCACAAAAAATCTGAGCCTCTTCATCTGTCATAGTCTTCGGACAAGCAACCACATCAACCAAGACAATCTACCTATGAATTTTCGATCGCTAATAGCTATTGCGCCTATTCTTTTGGCGACGGCGGTACAAGCCGAAATGATCACGCTCTCGTTCTCAGGAGTGCAATTCGCTGGCGGCAGCACTGCCACCGGCTCTTACGTATACGACACCGTGACTCAATCGATGAGCGACATACAGATTGACCTCGTCGCTCCCAACGCCACTGTTGAGAGGCAACTTAGATACTCCTGCGAAGGCCGCTGCCAGCCAAATGCTCAATCCGTAATCGATCAGCCGAACAGGCCTGATCTCACTGGCGTAAACGTTCTGAAATTCAACCACGGCCGCGATTTCGCCGGAGGTCTGCTGGCATACATCGCGCTTTACGGCACATGCGCGGATGCGAACTGCGTGAGCACAATCAACACCAGAGGTCCTGTCACCTATGCTGTGCCATTGATTCGCCACTAGATTTCGGGAGCCAAGAAGAAAAGCTGGGACTGTACAAGCCAAAGGGCAGTCGTTGGACTGCCAGACTTCGCGCGCTGCGTTCACGACTGCCTCCCGTAGCAGTGGAACAAGCAGGGCATCGACTCCAAGCCCTGGATTGCGTAGATCGAGCCAAAGCCAATGCGCTCGCCAGCGACTCGCCCCTGTGCGTCCAGGCACAGAGGGTGGTGATGCACCTTGACCCATCCGGCCCGGGTGTTCACCTCCAGCACCTTGGAAAGCACTTTGCCCGAATCCATGTCCACAACCATGGCGCTGGCTGCGTTCTCATGGTTGTAGAGCATCACGATCTCCTTGATAGGTGCCGCCACGCAGGCCTGAGGCCATACGCGTACGGCAATGGAAAATGGAAATTCCTGATCTGATAAATTGCCACCTGAATTTCCGGCTACCTTCGATTGACAACTTCAGAGAGAAAAATGGGATTTTTCAGCAATCTACGAGCGGCTCGCGATACAGGCTTTGCCGTGGAGTTTGTGAAGAAGCAACTGGACTTAGAGGCATCGCTTAGCGCGTTTCACGGGAACACAAAGGAGCTTGCCCACTCCCTAGTGATTGATCTCTGGTCCAAGACTCCTGAACTCGCCCAGCAAAAAGCAAGTCCAAAAAGCGTACTACTGGCTGCGGCAGCTCTCGCCCACGGAGTCAAGCTGCTTGACGGGGCAGGGAAAAAGGACGTAGCAGACTTCCTCTTTCGCTGCCTCCGCGCTTCGCTCTCCATGGATGTCATTAAGCTTGTGGATTCAACGAACTTAAGCCCAATCGACGCGAAGTTGTGGAATATCGCCACCTCTGTTTTTGAGTAGATCATCCGCCAGCGCATACAAGCGCTGCATGAGCAGCCCAACAATCGCGTCTACTAGCGCACGACTAAAGTGCCTTGCGCCACCCTCCTGGCATACGATGGGAGCTTCCACACAACCCATCGCCAGGAGGGCGAAAATGAACCAAGCCACAGTAGTCGACATGCTCCTAGCCGCCCATGTGAGGGAGCTGGCGTCAGGGATTCGCAGTAAGGAACTGCTTGCGATAGAGGAAGAGCGTCATAGGAATCTCAAAAGGTCTGAGGGCTACGACAAATTGGACGCTGAATCCAAGCAAGCTGCTTACGCCGAATTCAGAAATGAATGGCTTCGAACACACCCGCTCACGGGATATGTTCAAAATGCCTTGCGCCAACTCGCCGAAATCTCATCAGAAATCAAGCGACATACGTCTTAGGCTGCGCAGATCACCCTGCACTCTTCCGACCGGCACAAAGACTGAAGTTCTTCCAGGACTTGCTGCAAAAGCTGTGCACTGCGCCGGCTGGCATCGATTTCCTGGCGAAGGGCGCGTAGCTCGGAAAGCAGAAGGGCGATAGCCATCTGGTTGCGACCGACCCCCAGGTCTAGGACAAAGTCCTGGGGCTCCTCGCCCCCCATTGCGAAGGCATTGCCGCCCCACGCCCCCAGTGCGGCGCGCACATCCTCTTCACTGAAACCGAAGGCCTGAGCCTTCTCTTTGGCATCGCTCATAGAACCTCCAGAAACAGGAAAGACCCGGCAATGCCGAGCCCATGTGTAGGTCACCCCTTCGGACTTATGGCTCGCGCCACAGGGGGAATGCCGTTCGCTTCGCAACCAGCACCGTGGCAGCTCACGGTGGAGAACCCCGCACGCTTTGTCCACAGCGCGCGCCCCGACTGGCTCAGAGCAGAAACAGAAAAGCCCGTTGGCAGCGCCAGCGGGCTTGAGATAGGCCTAGCGCTTGGCTACTAGGCAAGCGGCGCGGTCAACACGTCGTAGGTTATCTCGACGCTGCCGCCTGTACCCGAACCGACAGCCCACAGGCCCAGACCAGGTGGCACATACAGCGAATACTGCAGCGCGATGGAAGGAATCGGGTTGCCGATCAGGATCACTCGTTTTGTGGCGTCCGCGAAGCCCGAGGGCGCCGAGCGATCTGCGTAGAGCTGCACACCCATGACGCCAGCAACCGCACTCATGTAGCAGGTGCGGATCACGATGCCGTGGAGGTTCGAAGACGGGGAAACGATCTGCACGGGCGTAGTGCTGAACGCAAGGTTAGCGAACATCGCGCCAATAGGCGTGGGATTTGCGAGAGTGGTCATGGAGACTGCCTTTCGGTTGTTTTCACAGGCGCTCGATGGCACTCAGGTTTGGGGTTCTCGACCCTCAAGGAATTCAGCGTCCCGCAGCGCGGGCACTTGATGTTCAGGTGCTGGAACACTCCAACAGCCAGCTTGCGATTACAACTGGCGCATCTCATTTCTTGCATCGTTGAAGTCTGCTTGTTGCCTTGACTTCATTGTGCTGTTGGCAATATCAGCTATCCAAGTGATTGCCGCGTGAGGGCGGCCCTCACATCACGCGCCCAAGGCGCTGCCTTGCCAAAGGATGGGCACAGCAAAAAAGCCCACAGGGCGCGAACCGTGCGGGCTGTGGACGTGTCTTTCCATCTCCTGCTCACCGACGCTCTTGGGAGCTAAGTTTCGAGTGCTTTTGCACGACCAATCAAATAACACATAAAAAATAAAAACTCAATAGCACAAACACCCAGTTGTACACAAATGACTATTAAGAAAATTCATCGATAGTCGAAGATTTCAGCTCTCAGAATCCGGCGTCCGCAACAATTCTTAACATTCCTAGGGCGCCATGAAGTCAGCTCTCAAAAAGTCAGCAGCGGTAGTTGCAATGTATGTCGCAGCCATTTCCGCTGCTCAAGCTGCCACATACGGCGCAGCATCCGCGGGGCCCTACACGGCAAAAACGGACTTCACCGTCTGTAACGGTGGCCCCTGCCAAAACTACACAACGGCCATGGTCCCCTCAGGCACGTTCACAACTGCGGCCCCACTTGCCGCGAATCTTTCAAACGCCCCCATTGCCGCTCAGATTACGTCATTCAGCTTCAGCGATGGGATCAACACGTATGCGAACACCAATCCCAATGTCAGGCTTTTTCAAGCAACCGTCTCCACATCTGCCACGGGCTCAATTACAAGTTCCAACATCTTTCTTGAACTTTGGCAAACTGGCACAGCTCCACATGCTATTGGCGACAAGATTGGATTAATGCAGATTGGCGCCACTGTCGACGCGTACAACACTCTCAATTGCACGAGTATTGGAACAGGCCCTACCGGAGCAACTGACTCGTGTGTAGCGGCCCCTTCCTTCATAGGTGCTTCGTACGCCAGCGCAGCCCCTTGGTCTTGGGCTCTTATCACGCCTTCAACGCCAACAGCAACACCGGTGCCGTCTACGTCTACCCTCGGCTTGCTCGTTCTATCTGCTCTGTTAGGCGGGGCCGGTTTGGCAATCTCAAGGCGCAATCGCAACGCTTAATTTCTGCACCTGACCCAAATGACAAAGCCCGCTGGCGAACCTAGCGGGCTTTTTTCTGGGCGAGTTCCTTCATCGAATCTGTGTCTTGCCAGACTCACCGTCTGGGGACGTTTCCAATGTGAGGAAGGCGGTTTACCTGCGCCTGCGCTCTAGGACCGCAGTATACATCAGCCTTTGCCGGCCGCAACTGTCTTCAGTCCCCTCATTCGCTTCAGAGCGGCGATCGTGCCCGAGCGGGCGCGGTCCACATGGTTGGCGATGTGCTCGGAAATCAGTTGGCCCTCGGCTTCGTGCGGCACCTCACGATCTCCGAAGCCCTTGCAGGTCTCGCAGATCGCCATCTCGCCCAGCTTGACGCCTCCGCAGCCTGGGCACTTGCTGTCGCACCACCACAGCAGCACGTCGGTCAGCTTGGCGCGTGCGTCCTTGATGCCCTGCGCCAGTACCCAAGGCAGGAAGCCGGCGTGCGCGTCCATCAGGCGGCTGTACTGCGGCAGGCTGGCCAGGATCTGCATACGGCGCTCCCTCTGCCACCGGCCCTCGGCCACACGGGCTCCCACCAAGTCGAGACGCCCCCTGCTCTTTCGCGGAAGCTGCTCGGCCACGCGCTGCAGCTGCTCTTCGGTCAGTGGGCGCGGCTTCTCGCGGCGGTCCCATTCGCAGATCAACTGCTGGACCAGCCGGCCCAGGCCTGCGCGCTGGATGCCGGCGGCGATCAGGTAGTCCGCATCGCCGCGTTTCTCCAGGTCCACGGACAGGTCGCTGCTGGTGCTCGCGCTCGTCAGGCGCTCGATGACGTTGGGCCGCTCAGCGGCGAGGGTGGTTGGTGCTTCTGTTGTCATACGGTCTTCTGGATCAATGGGATGGGGTGCCGCTGCGGCGTTCGTTGAGGACTGGCCGGAGCCGGCTTGCGGCGGCGTCGCATTCCTCGCGCGTGCCGATGGTCAGAGGCACGTAGTCCATGCAATGGTCAGCTGCGCACGCCCTGCGGTTTTTGGTCAGCATGTCCATAAGGGGCTCGATATGCAGCGCGCACTGGCTCTGGCTCCACAGCAGGACATGGCCAGCCGCAAGGTTCGGGACAGCGCGATCAGGGTTGGTCAGCGAATTCATCTTTTGGCTCCTGGGTTGAGAAAGGGACATAGTTGATGGCGCGACGCCGGCTGTTCGTGGCGAACTGCTGAGCGGCCTTGTTGAACCAGAGGTACTGGCTGTAGTGCTGCACATCGCCGTTGCGCTGCTTCTGCAGCTCCAGCTTGGCGTCGGGCTTGTCAGGGTCGTGGTCCGGGTCGTTCTCGTCCTTGCGCGCGCTCCAGACGGTGAACACGTTGTCGGCGCCGTCGGTGATCTTGGAAGACCCGGCAACGTCCAGCTTCCCGGGTCCCTTGGACTCGTCCGCACCCTTGCGCGGGTGGGCGACCAGGTGGACATGCACACCATTGCGGCGCGCGAAATCGCAGATCTTGCGGACGGCTTCCTTCTGGGCGGTCATGCTGCCTGGGCCGTCTTCGGGCACGTCCGTCATCATCAAGCTGTCGATCACGAAGTGACGCATGCCGTAACGCTTGGAGCCGTACAGGAACACGGCCAGGAGACGGTCGATGCCTGCACTGCCCACCACGTTGAAGAACCATTGCTTGTCGTGCAGCCAGGCTCCGATGGCGTCGATGTAGGGCATGCTCGGGCGGTCCAGGCCCGCCGCCTGCTTGACGGTGCGCTTGAGCTGGCGTTCGGGTGTCATCTCGCCGGAGAACACCATCACGCGGTCTCCCTGCTGCATGAGCCCCAGCAGCACCTGAGACAGCATCAAGCTCTTTCCGTGGCCGTTGTAGCCGGTCCAGACGGTGACCTCGCCGGAGCGGAACTCAAACCAGTCCAGATCCTTGTCCAGGCGCAGCACCGGGTCGCCCTCGTCATCGTGGGCCGGATAGAACATGGACTTCACGCGGTTGATGAAGTCGCTGGCCTGGCGCATCTCCTCGGGGTCCAGGGTCTTGGCTTCCTTGGTGGCGTGCCAGAAGTCCTCGCCGCAAGCGCCCTTCTGCAGGAACTCGTTGGCATCCTTCTCGGGCAGCGTGACCAGTTTGCAGCGCTCCAGGCCCAGGCGGCGGACGATCTCCTGCGCCCCGGCCTTGCCAGCCTCGTCGCTGTCGGAAAAGATCAGGATCTCGCTAAAGCAGTCCAGGCGCTCCCAATCGTTCTCCAGCCACTGGTGATTGCCAGCGCCAGCATTGACCGACAGGGCCGGAATGCCGACCTGGTGCAACGTCATGGCATCGATCTCGCCCTCCGTGATCGCCACGGTGCGGGCCTTGGGGTCGATCAGGTGCCAGCCGAAGAGGCAAGGCTCTGCCCCGCCCTCCTGGCGCATGTCGCGCTTCTCCGCAATGTTGCGGTACTTCACGTTGACCAGCTCACCGTTGCGCAGGTATGGGAACACGGCGTAGGTCTTGCCGCCGCGGATCTGCTCGGCCACCCGGAATGCAGCGATGGTCTCGTCGGTGATGCCCCGGCCGTTGAGCCACTCCTTCACGCCGGCTTTAGCGGCTTGGCACTGCGGCTTGGACGGGCGCTTGAAGGTCTTCTTCTCGCGCTCGGGCATCACGTCGCGAATGCCCAGGTACTGCTTCGCCTCGCGGATGGCTTCTCCGATGGACTGGCTGCGGCAGGCGGCCCACAGGTCCAGCAGATCGCCTGCCTCACCCGATGCGAAGTCCTTCCACACGCCGGCCTTGGTGCCCGTCAGGCGGACGGAAAGCGACTGGCCCTCCTCGCCGTTGATGCTGCCGGCCACCCACTCGCCGGCCTTGCGCTTGCCGTTGGGCAGCAGGTACTGGGCAATCGCCGCGGCGTCAGAGGCCATGCGCTGGCTGAGTTCGGCGGCGTTCAAGCGGTCACCTCCGCGCGGTGGCCATCGCGGAATTGGTGAGCGTTGTGCTCACGACAACCCGCGTTTTCCGCCTCCCAGCGGTTCTCGAAACCGGCCTGCAGAGCCCAGCGGGGTCGGCTCTCACTGTCGCCCTGCCCCGCTTGCCCCACGCCCTCTTCGTCGTCCCAACGACCCGCGTTGAGCCATGTCGAGGGGTGCGGAATGAACTGGCCATCGTCACGCATCCACTGCGTCGACCTTGCCTGGATCGTGATGGCCGCCAGCATCTTCGCCAACAGCGCTGCGTCTGGCCGGCGTTTGGCGAAAGCCTTGCGAGCAGCGTCCTTGCCGACCTTGCGGGGGTATGCCGACCAGAACTCGACAAAGCCGTCAGGCTCCTCGGCAGCATTGCGACGGCGCTGCCGGCCCCCGGTGGGGGGTTGGGGGGTATTCTCTTTCTCTTCTCTATTCTTCTCTTCTCTAGGCGTCACAGTGACGTTATCCGTTACGTCACCCGTGACGCAGCCAAAACCGTCACTTTGACCGTCACTTTTTTGGCCTTGGCGCTCCCTGTAACGGCGTTGGCGTTCAGCACCCTGCGAGCGGGTTTTCTCCTCTGGAGAGACGTTGTATTCGTCGAAAAATCGAGGAAATTCGAGGCCCTCGGAGGTCTGCAAAACCCAGCCCGAAAGCGCGAGTGCAGCGCCAAAACCAGGCAGATCAGCGATGTCATCGAGCACCATCAGCGTCACGCCGTGACACACCAAATCGTCACCGTTACGCTTTCCACGCTGTCGCATCACACCCCAAACAGACACCAGCGCTCCGACCGTGACGTTACGCATAACGTTACGGGTGACGGTCATTTCACGCTGACAGTTGTTCGTGACGTAACGCGAAAGCTCGCTGCCAGGAGCCATCAGCGCATCAGCAATGAGCGAGACCTTGGGGTCTCGGTAGAGGTCAGTCCGCATCTTGATCCAGTCCCCGGCCATACCTACTCCTTCGCGCCCTGCGCTTCGTTCATCTCACGGGGTTTGCCTGCGGCGTTGACGGCACGCGCGGCCTGGCGCAGCTTGCGAAGCACCTCCTCGGCCTCGGCGATCTCGCGCTCGATTTGCGCCAGCTCGTTGTCCGAGATCACGCCGTCTTGCATGGCCTCGATCACCGCACTGGTGATGTGCGAGGTCTCCAGCACCAGCTTGGACACCTTGTCCACGGGGCTCGCCACCACCGCGCGGCAGCCCTCCACCAGATCGAAACGGCCGCCAGCCTCGCCCGCAACATAGGCCGCGTAGTCGTAGCAATGAGGCATGGCTGCCTCGCGCAGCAGGCTGGTGATGGCCAGCGCATCGACGGCGCCAAGCTTGTGCGACGAGGCGCCAGAAAGCTCCTTGCGCAGAACCTCATCGGTCTTCCCCAGGCGGATTGCCACGACAGCGCGGCCACCTGGGAAGTGATCAACGCCGCGGCGTAGCGCATCGAGAGCGCTCATATCCGGCTCCTGAAAAATTGGACGTGGACGGGGAAGAAGGGAACGCCGAACATCGCGGCAATGCAAACAAACACCACACCAAAGGGAGCCGCCATGAACCTCAAAACACAGCCCTTCCACGCCAGCACAAGGACTAGCGTCAGCACCAACGTGAACCCCGACACCAGCGCGCGGGAGCAGACGTTGACCACCAGCCAGCTGGAGTTGTCATGGATGGCGGGAGAGCTGCACATCCGCTGCCGGGCGAGCCGGGTCGTGATGTGCGTGGAGCGCGAGCTGGAGACAGCGCGCGGCGGGCGGAGGATGTCCTGACGCGGCGGCATGAGTCATGCTTCCGCAGCTTCGTCAGTGGACTGCACGAGTTCTGGCCAGATTTCCTGCCAGTCATCAGGGCGTGATCGCGAACGATGGATGCCCAGGAGCTTTTCCAGCTTCGCACAGTGTTTTTCGCCCAAAGGCTTGGAGCTGTTGAGCCACTTGTGAACAAGTACCTGCGAGTGCCCCATGAGCCGGCCCAGCGCTGCTTGAGAGCCGGCAAGGGAAATAGCTTCACGAAGGGCCGGGACAGATGGGTTTTTTTCGTGCATAACCCATTTTATAACCCAGGTTCTCAATGTCAATAACCAAGACTCTTTGACCACCCACAACGGCGGTTATAGGATCACTAGATGTCAGTGAGTACTTTTGGTGAGCGCATGAAGGCGCTAAGAGAA
Organism: Delftia sp. SD018; assembly: GCF_017355445.1. Taxonomy (NCBI): domain Bacteria; kingdom Pseudomonadati; phylum Pseudomonadota; class Betaproteobacteria; order Burkholderiales; family Comamonadaceae; genus Delftia; species Delftia sp. SD018. Next base: position 66,934 of record NZ_JADDRN010000019.1, on the reverse strand, counting down.
CAGCGGGGGTGGAGCCAAGCTCAACTCGCTGAGGCCGTAGGCATTTCTCAGGTATCGATCGCGAAGATCGAAAAGGGCGGGGATACGAAGCACGGGGCCAAGATCGCTGCTGCGCTTGGCACTACAGCAGAGGAACTCGCAGGCATGAAGCCACTGCGCATACATCAGGTGATGATGCCGATGACAGGCCACTTTTCAGACCACCCCACACCTAAGCTTGTACCCTTGATTTCGTCGGTGCAAGCAGGAAATTGGTCTGAGATAGTGGACACGTTTCGCCCAGGTGACGCGGAGGACTGGCTGCCATGCCCTGTGCGGCATGGAGAAACCACGTTTTGTCTCCGCGTTGAAGGTGAAAGCATGAGCAACCCCGGCGCACGCCCTACCTACGAGCCTGGGGACATCATCTTTGTGGATCCGGGCCGGATGGCTCAACCAGGCGACCGTGTTGTGGTCCGCCTTGAGAGCCAAGAGCAAGCCACGTTCAAGCAGTACTTAGAAGAGGATGGCCGCAAGTTCCTGCGCGCCTTGAACCCGGACTGGAAGCCCAGGCTCACACCAATCGACGGCGAGGCGACCATCTGTGGTGTAGTTATTGGGAAGTGGGTGCCCGAATAAAGGAAAATTGGGTGCACCTGGAAATTTCTTTGTCAGCAGTATTGACCCTGATGGCCTAACTCTAAAGTTTAATCTGCAAGCGCGCATGTCCGATTGACAGGAAAACGAATTGCAGATTCAATCTATGGTATGCAGATCATGATGTGAGAAAGACATGCCAAGAAATCATCTATTCGCTCTTCTTGCATTACTGCCCACGGCGGGATGGTGCTCCACAAGCGATCTAGAAAGGCAGCTTGCAGAGTACATGTCTGGAACGCTGTTCGTGAAAAGTCATCGTGAAACGGCAGACGGACAGTTAAGTGCATGTGGCTTTGAGTTCGCCGCCATTGGCCGTGATTTTGCTACTAAGGCTAGCGCTCCTGTATTGGTAAATGGCTCCTACTATATTAGGACATACCAGAATACTTTTGGCTATGCGCTGAAGGTTGGCGTGAGAGATGGTATGGACGGAAGTGCCAAAGCGTGGGCTCCAGCAAACGCTTTCCTGAGAGATACCAATGGGATTGCTCCAAAAAATATCATCAGAACAGAGGCAGAAACCCCAGGCTACGCTTTGTTCATCGGAGCACTTGATGACTCACAGAGGCAGGTTTTCGAGGGAATCATGAAAAATCAAAAGACTGTGCTTGGCTTCAATAGGAAGAAAGGTCAACAAGATGTGCACATTGAGATTGACCTAACCGTAAAAGACTCTAAAGCTGGAGAGAGCCAATTGATACGAGAAAGGTCAAACGAGATGGTTGAGCAATTTGCCAAATGCATAGTTGATCTTTCCAAGTGAGCTGCTGTTGACTGGCTGCTTAAAGGGGGCCGAGCTATGGATGAGAAACCGATCGTCTGGATGACGGCGTCAGGCGTTGTAGACAACGGCACGATTACAAGATCTATTCCGGCTTTGTATCAGGCGAATAGTTCTTTTTCCCAGATCAACCTTCTGATCTCTTCGCCAGGCGGACACATTGCATCCGCCGTGACGATCGCAAACGTTATCAAGAGTCTACAAATACCTGTCAGCACCTTCAACATGGGTGCCATCGAGTCTTGCGCAACGCTCATCTACTTGGCTGGTAGCAAGCGGCACACATGCGATACGGCCTCCTTCATGTTCCATCAACCTTACTCCGCCGGACTGCAGGGTAGCGGGAGCCCTGAGGCTCTCAAAGGAGCGCATGATTCTTTGGTACTCGATATCATTAGGCATCGAGACATAGTAGTTGCCGCAGGCGCCACATTTGACGAGCAGATGTGGAACATCATTGAACGGGGCAATCTGCACATGAATGCCACCGACGCAATACGTACAGGTGTCGCTCATGGTTTTGGCCTGTTCAGTCCAACTCCAGGCGCGCCGCTGCATCACGTCTAGCATCGATGCAGCCACGCATCAAGGCAGCGCGTGGCCTCGCAGACAGCGGCAGTCTGAGTGCGCCACTTCACATTAGTCAGCGGGATTTCTTATGACGCGATGACACTATCGCCCTGACTCCAGTCCGCCAGCGCCGACGCGCCGCCAACGGCAAAGCCCTCAAAAGACTCAAGTACAAGCCAAAACATCAGCCTTCCTTCCGGTCAAGACGGCTTGGTTGGAGATACCGATCGAAGTAGTGGATCGGCTGATCAGGATGCGGCAGGGCACGCAGGCCGAGCTTGGCCGCGACGGTAGAGTGACTTGCAATCTTTCTCATTGCAAAGCTCAACGGTTACGGCCTACACTCTCCGTACTTTTTGATACAACACCACAATAGGGAAAGCTATGCGCACGAAAATTCTTTGCTCAATTCTTTTGTGCGCCTCTATGACGGGCTGTGCAACTTGGTCAACCAGTTCAGTGGACAACAGTGCAGCCGACATCACTGCAGGTCAGGGGCCGAAGAAGCAACCATCGCAGATCCAGGTCACAGAAAGCGACATCACAGACCGCAAGTACAGGATGCTTGGCGACATCTCTGTCATGGTCAACAAAACCACCGTCTTCCACCCGGACCCTACCCGCGAGATGGTGACTGAAAAGCTCAAAGAGAAGGCGTCTGAGATGGGGGCTGATGCTGTCGTTTTGGCTCGCTACGGAAAGGGCGGAATATCGCTGATGAGCTGGGGCAGCCTTGAGGGCAAGGGCCGCGCAATCAAGTTCGACGAGTGACTATGCGCTCGCCGCTCTTCCTTGCATTGTTGGCTGCCACGTTAGCTGGCTGCGCCACTTCAGCGCCAGAGATGCCTCGATATACCGCAAGGACCACTGACCCAGGGTATACGGCAGTCCCGCAGGTCGAAGTCCCTGCGCTTGGCGCCTGGAAGCTGACAACCCCGAGCACTCAAGAAGCTGCGCCAACACCCACCAAAACGATTGCGCACCTGTCAAAGGACAACTGGGATGCACTGTCTCCCGACGAGCAAGCAAAGCTCCAAGATACCCACGCTGTCCGAACTCACCAGCCTGATCGATATGGCGTGATAACTGACGTCCAGACTGTTGACCAATCCACACCAGGCACTTCTGGCGGCGCAGCTCTCGGCGGGGCTGTGGCAAGCGCCGCGTACATTGATCGATCCTTGCGCGGCAACAGCTACTCAGTTGGAGCGAACTTGGCAGTAGGAATCTTGGGGGCGATGCTTGGATCAGCGGCCGACTCGGCCCCAGTACAGCAGTACAAGACGCGCTACACCGTCAAACTCGCCGACGGCGAAGTGCAGTACTTCGACGAAGTGAAGGCTGATTCTTTTCGGCATTCGCCAGGGGTCTGCATCCACGTCCCCGAGATCACTCTTGCGACGCAGAATCTGTGCAACCAGACGGTTGATGGCGTGCGGAAGAGGTACTTCTCACAAAGGTAACCATCGCCACTGTGGATGCCAAAGCCCCGAATGCCGGGGCTTTTTGTTGGGGCTCTAAGCCCGCCAAAGGGCAGCATCAATGCTCGTGTCGCCTGCCGCGATGGACGTGCGCCACAGTGTCGCCCCAACGAGTACCAAGCCAGCCACCCGCTCCTTGTAGTGGGCCTCCTGGGGATCCATGTCGCTGATGATCCTAGCCAGTACGTTGAGCGCCTCGCCTGGCTCAACGCCAGGGCCTGTCTCCGCGAGCGCAATGATTCCATCGATGGTGTCGAGATGGTGCATGGGTGTCTCCCGAGTGATCCTCCAATGTATCCATCGACCCTGGGAAGCAAAGGTCGGACGCTGCGCCGTCATTTCTAACTCCTATCGCTAGACGTTCTAGCGCCCTTCACATCGCCATGTTGCAGAGGGCTTGAGGGATAGAGCATCTTTTTGGAACATCACATAACCAAGAGTATTGACGAATAAATAACTTAAGTTATAAGATGCATCCATCGCACACGCAAAGCGAACAGATCTCGGCAAGCGATACGAAGCCGGTAAGCCCACCAGGATGCAGAGGGCAGGTCCAGGGATGAAGTCCCGGCAGCGAGGTGTTGCGAAGGGATGCCGCAGGCATCCATTCCTCAACCTGTTGGAGTGATTGATGCAGCCCTTCTCCCGCTATCTCTTGGAAGAGATCACGCTCAACAAGACGGACGCGCTCTTGCAGGTCCGCCAAGACGCGCGCCACGGGCACAACAGCCTCACTGAAGGCTGGATCCGTCGCATCTGCCGCGCCAACGGCCTGCAGCCCCATCAAGTCCGCGCCGCCGAGCGGCAGGGCCGTGAGCTTCGAGCCAAGGGCGTGCCCTGCATGTGCTCGCATTGCGGCTTCGGCGGCAACGGCCAGATCGAAGACCGCGAGCGCATCCGCATTGACTACGCCGCCGCCCGGCGCGAGCAACTGGCAGCAGCCGGCATGCCCTACGACGAGCGCGAACAAACCATCCAGACCGAGATTGACGCGGGCGCCGCGTTCCAGGCCCTCCCCATCTCCATCAAAAGGAGCGCCTCATGAACCAGGCCGCATGCCTGTTCCGTCTTGTCGCCTTGCGCTGTCGCGCTGGTGGAACCCTGCTGCAGTCAATGGCCTGGGCTGTGGGCCTGCTCTGGCGCAACCACCGCGCATCCCAGATGCCAGCACCCGTAACCTCGCAGCAAGTTCGAGGCCCTGGCGGTGTTCGAGCACCTGGAGGAACGCGACGCCACCAACCGCGCCGAAAGCCCAGACATCATTCGCAATCTGTTCGCCGGGGGTTGGGCATGATTTCCGATCTAACAGGGCCATGGCTCAGAACTGAATCAGCAAATGAGGGGTCAGGACTTGAAAGCCGTGCGCCGATCATGCTGCCGTTTCAACTCGTCCAGCCGGCCAAGCGCATTGACCATGTGAATATCCAAATCTCTTTTCCGGATTTTCAAGGAGCTAAGCACAAACCTACAACGCTGGACTCATCCAGCCCTGAGAGCAACGTTCAAAAAAGGGGCTTTGAAGCCGCGCTTGATAGCGCAACGGAACTACAAGGATTGATGTTTTTGGCTACGACATCCGCTTCGAACCCATTCAGAAAGAATACATGACTAACACAAGATGAAGGTCAACAAACCATTCATCGCATACCGGAAATAACCAAAAAGTACATCGTAGTTATCCAATTAAAAGTCGCCTCAGCAACTTTTGAGTTACTCAAAAGTGCTTTATGAGTAGCTTTATCGTGACGCGCAATTTTTTCAAAAATTTGGCATAGTTAATCACCGCAAAGGAACCGTAACCAATGGGCAACATCATCAAAGTCAACGCTATCCCCAGCAAGATGGACACCAAGGAAATTGCCAGCATCGCGGACAAGAATCACGGCCATGTGCTCCGTGACACGCGCGTGATGCTTCTGACCTTGTTTGGGGGAGCGCACGTCGATAGCGTCATCCCGGCCAACAAGGCCAGCCAGCGCGGGCAGTTCATCCGCGACAACGTGGAAGCTTTGTTCAAAGGGGCATTTGAAGATGCTCCCGTTCTGGATCATGAACAAAATCAATGCTTTACGCTGCACTACGAGAGCTGCGGCTATCTGTCTTCGGTGGAGCTGAACCGCAATCTGACCCTGACCCTCGCATCTGGCTATGACATCCACCTGCGCAACCGCATCATCTCCCGCCTGGAGGAGCTGGAACAGGCCGCCGCGCTGCCTAAGCCGGCCCTCAGCAAGCCCGCCGGCGCCTCAATGCGCTACCGCGAAGCCGCGGCGATCACTGGCGCACAGCTCAAGATCTGCAAACTGCTGGGCGTGGATGACGGCATGGCAAAGGTCATCGCAGCGAAGGAAGTGAAGGCCGTCACGGGCCTGGATTACACGAACCTACTGACCACTACGGCCGCCACGGACAACCCGCGCACGACGCCGAAGGAACTGGCAGTGCTCATCGGTGCCGGAGCGACCTCAGAACAGGTCAACAACGCGCTGGAGCAGCTGAGCTTCCAGACGAAAGAGCGCTGGACGAACGGCAAGGGCCAGCCTCGCAGCAAATGGGTGGTGACGGAACTGGGCAAAGAGTACGGCGCGCTGGTCCCCTATCAGGCTGTAGAGCATCAGCACTCTGGCTACCGCCCCGCTTGGTATGCAAGCGTGGTCGAGCTGATCCGCCCCTTGGTCGAGGTAGCGATGGCCCAGCGCACCGCGCCGAAACCGAAGCGCGACAAGAAGCCCGCTGGCGTACCCCTGCAGCCAGCTTCGCAACCCCAGGCAGCCCTGGCGTGAGCAACGCTCCAATCTCATTGAAGAGTGTTGCAAATCTGCAAATCTCAAGCTGCCAGTTAAATGAACCGGGATCACGGGCATCGTTGACACCCACAAACCAAGCCATCAACCCTATGCAGTATCAACAAGCACCTCCCGCCCAAAAAGCAAAGGGCCAGCAGCTCCAACTGCTAGCCCTCGCCCGAAACCTGCACAGCTCCAACTGCGCAGAGCTCTTGATCAAAAACCCTTAGCCAGGAATTTAGACCATGACGAATGATGCCACGCCTCGCGCGGCAGGGGAAACCCACGCCGGAATCAACCCCAAGACCGGCCGCAACCCCCGCCCCACTCCTCCGAACCGCCGCGCAGCGCCAGCCCTGCCTGAGCCTGTCGATGCGCTGGACCTGTTGGATCGCATCAAGGAGATCGCATCTCACTGGGAATGCCTCATTCTCGGTGTGTTGGAGACGAACAGCTACTGCGCCAGTATCGTCCCTGATCCACTTCCGCCCCTGCCTGATTGGGCTGTGGGCCGGCTGAAGGATCAAGGCCGGATGGCCGCCATTGAACGGGAGTTCCAGGACAAGATCCGGACGCTGGAAGACTGGCTGCAACTGGCCTCGGGAAATGGCTCAGATCATCGATTCGAGGTCTGGACGTCTCGCGGATCCCGCCTCGCGTTTCGTCACGAATCCTGGCAAGACGCTGCCAAGGTCTTGGACACATTGAAGTCGCAATTCCCAGATGCGTTCATTGCCAAGATCAATGTGATGGACGCCAAGCCTCTGGCCCGCTCCGAGCCTGAGCTGCTCGATACGATGATTGGCCGAATTCAACACATCGGCACTTGGTTTGGAGAGGGCGAGAAGGCTGAAATGCTGGCAGTGCAGGATGAGACTGGCCGCCAGGTGATGACGCCCGCCGACACTCTGCACCAACACCCGGTTTATGCGAGCCTCGACAGGAAAGGCCAGGAATATGTTGAGTTCCACATGCAGCGCATTGCCAGGAAAAAGGCAAAGCCATGAGCGCCGTCGCAGTTCGCAAGGCGCCAGCTCGCCAGCAGCGCATAAGGCCCGTCATGCCGGCGACGGCTGTGGACCAACTGGAGCACCCTGCCCAGGCTGCAGGAATGTTCGGTCGGCACATCCTGCTCACCCATAACTGCCTGTTCGGCCACATCATCGAAGCGGGCGACGTGATCAGCGTGGATTTCGATGCGCGCCGCATTACCTGCGACTCGGACTACCTGATCGCCTTCTACTACGGCCAGGGCCATCAATGGTTTGGCGTGAGGCGATTCCACCACCGTCTGGACGGCTCCCTTGAAATCGCTGATCCCCGCGGGCTTGATGCGCTGCAGTGGGGCAAATGCACGCCCGAGATCCTCAACTCCATCACCGTCTTCGGCCGCGTGCTGGAGGTGTTCAAGCCAGTCAGCAAAACGAGGTGCCGCCATGGTTGAAGCACCATGCATCGAAGTCGCGAAGCCCGACATCCTCCAAGAGCATGAAGCCTTGGCACGCGACGTGGCACGGCGCGTGCATAACCTGATCTTGCCTCTTGCGGATCTGTTGCCACGCATCCCTGGCCATGAAGCCATTGACACGGCTGATGCTCTACTGATGGACGTGAACAGAACCGACGGAACGTGGATGGGGGACGGCCCGAGGCCGGCCATGGGCGAGCTTCTGGCCATGATCGCCGACAGCTTGGACGTGGCAAAAAAGGCGCTGAGCGCTGCAGAGACTGATGGCAGTGACCCCATCAACGCTGCGCACTGCCTGCTTAGAGAAGCTCTGCCACTGGCAGTCGATCTGTCCGGTGCCTTCCGGTCTTCTCGACTTGCGGGAGATTCCTCGGCTCTCAGGGCGCTGCAGGCGGGACAGCAGGCTGTCTATGCGCCTCCACGAGATCCGGGACCAGCCTCCGCTCAGGGGGAAACCAAAGAGCACCACGTTCTTGACGCTATCGCCTTGCAGGCCAGCATCCTGCTGGATGTGGTGGATGGTGCAGGCCGCAGCGCAGACATCAAAGAAATCAGGGAAGCGCTTGACGCAGCCCGTGTGCTGACAGCCACCATCGGCAGCCTGGCAGATGGCATGACAGGAGAGAACAAGCGCGGCGATCAATACGGCTGGCACAACGCCTGCCCAAACTAGCAATCAACATGGCAGAGCAAAATGAAAAACGCCCCCGCTTCACGCGCCAAGACGGGTCATCGCACAACGTACGCGCTCTCCTCGTGAAGGCTTGGGAACCCCTTCGTCGTCAGACCACACAGCAAGGAGTTTTCTCATGAACGCTAAGCAAGCTGCAGCCATCCTCGGCATATCCTCTCGGGGGCTCTACGCTTTGGCCGCCCCTTATGGACCAATCCCCTGCTATCGGATCGGGCGCCGAATCGTGTTCAACGAAGCCGATGTTGTGGCGTTCAAGGAATCGCACCGAATTACCCAAGTCAAGCTCGAGACCAGAATCCCTGGCCCGATGCCGACCATCCGGCTGAAAGCCTCGGACCCTGAGCCCAGATCCAATCTGGACAAGGCAATGCTGAGCATGGGCATAGTCCCCAAGTGGATGCGTGATGCCGGCATGGATGTGAAGGCCCTTAAGGCAAAGGCAGCCGCCAAGAAGAAGGCTAGCGCGGCCTCTACCCCGCGCAAGAGAAGCACAGGAGGGCCAGCTACATGACAGCTGAATCACCAGTCTTGAGTCCTTACCTGACCGAGGACGAGATAAACGGCCTGTGCAAGCCCCTGAAGCAGCGCTTCGCCCAGCGCCGCTACATCGAGCGAGTACTCGGCATTGCCGTTGCCGGTGTCCGCCCCGACGGCCTTCCGCTGGTTGGTCGCACCATCGTTGAAGAGAGGCTTAACAACAAAGCGCCCTCACCGGCTCGGCGCGGCTTCAACTGGAGTAAGTGATGGGTCGCAGAAGAGAGCGAGCATCAGGCTTCGGCCTTCTGCCCCGGATGGAGGCTCGGCCGCGCAAGAACGGGCTTGTCACCTACCGATACCACCCGGTGGGTGGCAAGCCCATCAACCTGGGCACCGACCGCACAGCGGCCATACAGGCCGTGCTGGAGATGAATCACGTCCCAAACTTGCAAGGCACGATCCGCGAGCTCTGGGACCTGTACCAGAAGACCGCCCGCTGGACGGCCTTAGCGGAGCGCACGAAGAAGGACTACGAGTCCTACAGCCTGAAGCTCATCGAGGTCATGGGCGAGGTGCCAGCCGCCGCGGTGCGCCCTACAGACATCGCCAGGTTCCTGCGCGTGGAGCGTGCAGACGCACCCGTGCGGGGCAATCGAGAAATCGCCCTGCTCTCCAACCTGATGAACGTGGCCATCGAGCGCGGGCTGATCGACGCCAACCCGTGCAAGCAGGTCAAGAAGAACAGCGAGCGAGCCCGGACGGAAGCGCCGGAGCCGGCCGAGCTGCGAGCCTTCCTGGACTGGCTGGAGGCCGGTAGCCCAGCGCGCAAGACCCTGGCCCTGATGGCGGAGTTTGCCGCCTTGGCTGGCTCGCGCCGCGTGGAGTTCCTGGCCCTGCAGGTGTCGCAGATTGATATGCAGGCCGGCGAGATCCGGCTGATGCGCGCCAAGCAGCACGGCGGCACGAAGCGGGCGGAGAACATCGCCATGGGTCCGGCCACGCTGGACTTGGCCAAGAGGCTGCTGCAACTGCCACGCCCCGAGACATCGCTGCACGTCTTCATCAACCAGCACGGCAGCCCGCTCACGGAATCGGGCTTCACCACAGGCTGGCAGCGGGCCATGGTCGAGGCCCTGGAGACCAAGGTGATCTGCCGGCGCTTCACCTTCCATGACCTGCGGGCCTACTACACGACCCAGCACAAGGCACGGTATGGCGCCCTGCCCGAGCTTCACGCCAGCTCGGCCACCACGGCCCGCGTCTACGACCGCTCGAAGGTCTCAAAACGGCAGTCCCTGGGCTGACCTCTATTCCCAAATTGGGAATAAAACAAAAGCCGCGCTACCTTTACGATAGCGCGGCTTCCGCGTGTTTGTTGGTGGGTCCTGCGAGATTCGAACTCGCGACCAACGGATTAAAAGTCCGCTGCTCTACCGACTGAGCTAAAGACCCGAACCACGCTTTGCATGCATCAGATGCTGCTTAGCGAAGACATAGATTCTAGCACCAAAATTTACGCTTCAATTCTTGATGCGGCTCAGTTGATCGATGACCCAGCCTGCGGCGCACTGGCCGAAGGTGGCCGTGACGGCCACAACCGAGCCGTAGCCGTGGCAGTTGAGCGTGCCGTCGCCTTCGATGGCGCAAGAGGCATCGGGCGGGGCGACGGCCTCGCGGCTGAAGACGCAGGCGATGCCGATGCGCTTGCCTTCCTTGGGTGCGCCGTGCTCGCGGCGCAGGCGGTAGCGCAGTTGGGCCAGCAGCGGGTCGTGCGTGGTGGCGCTGAGGTCGTCGATATCGACCTTGTGAGCCAGGCGCTTGCCGCCCGCTGCACCCACGGAGATGAAGCACTGCCGCGTGGCGCGCGCATGGGCAGCCATGGCGGTCTTGGCCTTGACCTGGTCGCAGGCGTCGATGACGGCGTCAGCGTCCTGGGGCAGCAGGCGCAGCCAGTTGTCCGGGTCAACGAAGTCGTCGATGCAGTGCACGCGGCAGGCGGGGTTGATCTGGGCGATGCGCTCGCGCATGGCCTCGATCTTGGCTTGGCCCACGGTGGTGGAGAGCGCGTGGATCTGGCGGTTGATGTTGGACTCGGCGACATGGTCCATGTCGATGAGGGTGAGCTCGCCCACACCGCTGCGCGCCAGCGCCTCGGCGGTCCAGGAGCCCACGCCGCCGATGCCCACCACGACGACGTGCGCGGCGCGGATGCGAGCGGCGCCCGGCACGCCATACAGGCGCTCCAGGCCGCCGAAGCGGCGCTGCAGGTCGGCATCAGAAAAAACAGCGCCTGCTTCAGGCGCTGTCTTGTCTTCTTCCGGGAGGGATGAAGAGCCCGTGTCGTTCATCACTTGAGGCTGGCGAGACGGTTCTTGGCCGCAGCCGTGGCTTCGGCGTTGGGATAGGCCTTGATCAGGTCTTCCAGCGTCTTGCGCGCGCCCTTGGTGTCCTTCATCTCGATCTGGCAGTTGGCGATGGACAGTGCCGCCTCCGGCGCCCGGCCGTGCATGGGGGCTGCTGCCAGCAGCGCGCGGAAGTTGGTGATCGCGTCCTTGTAGTTGCGATTGGCGTACTGCGCGTTGCCCAGCCAAAAGCGTGCCGAGGGCACGTAGCCACTCTTGGGCCACTGGTTCAGGAAGGACGAGAACGCCGTGCCGGCTTCGGCAAAGCTGCCTGCGCGGAACTGCGCCAGGGCGGCTTCGAAATCGCGCTTCTCTGCCGGGTCGGCTGCGAATTCCTGGCCGTCTACCGTCACCGTGACGGGCTCGAACTGGCGCAGGCGCTCGTCCACGCCCTTGGCGATGTCGCGCTGGCCGCGCTGCAGCTCGGCCACATCGCGCAGCAGTTGCTCGTTCTGGCCGCGCAGCTTGGCTTGCTCGGACTTGAGCTGCTCAATCTGCGACTGCAGTTCGAGCAGGCCACGGCGCGTTTGCGAGCTTTCCTCGGTCATGCGCTGCTGCGACTGCTGCATGCTGTCGACGCGCTGGCGCATTTCCAGGATGGCGCGGCGCGCCTCGTCATCGCCGAACAGTGCGGCATGGCCGCTGGCAGCGTAGCCGGCCATCAGGCCGGCCGCCAGCAGCGTGCGCAGCGCGGTGCGATGCAGGATCGGGGAGCGCTGCATGTTCATCAACGGTAGGACAGTTCAGCGCGGCGGTTTTGCGCGTAGGCGTCTTCGGAATGGCCTTCGGAGGCAGGCTTTTCCTTGCCGTAGCTCACGGCTTCCATCTGCGCATCGCTGACGCCCAGCAGGCCCAGCGAGCGGCGCACGGCTTCGGCGCGCTTTTGGCCCAGGGCCAGGTTGTATTCGCGGCCGCCGCGCTCGTCGGTGTGGCCTTCGATCTGGACCTTGCGAGCGGAAGATGCCTTCAGGAAGCGTGCGTGGGCTTCGATCTGGGGCTGGGCATCGGCCTTGACGACGTAGCTGTCGAAGTCGAAGTAGACGACGCGGCTGACGCCCTGGGGACCTGCCTTGTCGGCGGCCGAGCCGGTCAGGTCCACGCCCGAGATGCCGCTTTGCGAGGTGCTGCCGGTGCCGGCGCCGCTGCCCTGGCCCGTGCTGGTGGCGCCCGCGTCGGTGACCGGGGTTTCGTCAAGCTTGACGCCCGAGCTGCAACCTGCCATGAGTGCGGTGACTGCAAGTGCCAGGGAAAGTCGTTTGATGGTGATCATGAAAAATCTCCGTATGTCCGGGTGGACTTCGTGCTGAGTTGACTGGTTGACTGAAAAGAAATCGGGGAAGCCGGATATCACTGGCGCTGGAACGGACCCCAGTCGGGCTCGCGGATGTCACCGCCCTGCCCTGCCAGCCGCGCCTTGATCTTGCCGTCGAGCGTGGTGGTCATCAGGGATTCGCGGCCCTGCTGCAGGGTGGCGTAGACGATCAGGCGGCTGTTCGGGGCGAAGCTGGGGCTTTCGTCGGCCGTGGTGTCGGTGATGGCATTCACGGTGCCGGTGCCCAGGTCCATGACGTGGAGCTTGAAGCCGCCGCCCACGCGCGAGACGTAGGCAAGCCACTTTCCATCGGGGCTGACGCTGGGCGAGATGTTGTAGTTGCCGGTGAAGGTGACGCGTTCCGCACTGCCGCCCGAGGCCGGCACCTTGTAGATCTGCGGGGCGCCGCCACGGTCGCTGACGAAGTAGATGGAGCGGCCATCGCTGGAGAAGTTCGGCTCGGTGTCGATGCCGCTGCTTTGCATCAGTCGGCGCGGCTCGCCGCCCTGGGCGCTGATCAGGTACAGCTGCGAGCCGCCATCGCGGCTGAGCGTGACGGCCAGGGAGTTGCCGTCAGGCGACCAGGCAGGTGCGCTGTTGGAGCCACGGAAGTTGGCAACCAGGCGGCGGCGGCCACTGGCCACATCGTGCACATAGACCACGGGCTTGCGCGATTCGAAGGACACGTAGGCCAGCTGGGTGCCGGTGGGCGACCAGGCGGGCGAGATGATGGGTTCCGGGCTGGAGAGGGCCGACTGGGCGTTCTCGCCATCGGCATCGGCCACCCACAGGCGGTAGTTGCTGCCTGCCTTGGTCACATAGGCGATGCGCGTGGAGAACACGCCTTTCTCGCCTGTGAGTTTTTCGTAGATGTAGTCGGAGATGCGGTGGGCCACCAGGCGCAGGTCGCCGGTAGTGACGGCAAAGCCCTGGCCGCCCAGATCCTGGCCCTTGACCACGTCCCAGAGGCGAAAGCGCACGTCGTAGCGGCCATCGGCCAGGCGGGTGATGCTGCCCACGGCCAGCGAGTCAGCGCTCTTTTGGCGCCACATGGCAACGTCGGGGCGCGAGGTTTCGTCCAGTTGCACGCCGGCCGTGTCCACGGCGCGGAATTGACCACTGCGCTCCAGGTCAGCCTGGATGATGGCCGAGATCTTCTGGGGCGCCTGCCCTTCTCCCTTGAATGCTGCAATGGCGATGGGCAACTGGGTCAGGCCCACGCCCGTCACTTCAACGCGGAACTGGGCCAGCGCGGGAATTGCGGGGGTTGAGGCGAGAGCGGCCAGCAGGGTTCGGCGCGAAGTGCGCGGCACGGCCGCCAGGGAGGAGGGAGAAAGGAGTCGGTCAATAGTCATTGGCATTCATCAATATCTACGGGAAGACCCCGGTACTTGCACAGGTGCGAATGTTACACACACTGGATGCGTCACGATGTAAGAACGTGCACTGTAGGGTCTGTCGGCCCAGGCTTTCTCGATCCCCGCCAGCCGCATCAGTTCCCCATGAGGCAGTCCCAGGCAAGCCCGCCGTAAAATCCGCGCTTCATGCAAGCACCATCCTCACCGCCGCCGGCCCCCGCGCCGTCCGCCGCACCGGCGGCCCTTGATCTCGCCAGCACCCTGACCCTGTCGCAGCGCCTCAAGCGCCTGTCACCCTACTTTGGTGGCCAGCGCCTGGCCTGGACGCTGGCCGTGGCTGCCACGCTGGTGGGCGCGGTCACCGAGCCATTGATCCCTGCCCTGCTGCAGCCGCTGCTGGACAGCGGCTTCACCGACGGCACGCTGCCGCTGTGGTCGGTGCCGCTGGCCATCATCGGCGTGTTCCTGGTGCGGGGCCTGTCGCAGTTCGTGGGCCAGTACGCGCTGGCGCGCATTGCCAACGAGGGCATGCTGGCGCTGCGCAAGCGCCTGTTCGAGCGGCTGCTGGCGGCCGATATGGCGCTGTTCTCGCGCCAGTCGGCCTCATCGCTGTCCAACACCGTGGTCTATGAGGTGCAGACCGGCTCCACGCTGCTGGTGCAGGCCATGCTGGGCATCTCGCGCGACGGTTTCACGCTGGTGGCGCTGCTGGGCTACCTGCTGTATCTGAACTGGCAGCTGACACTGGTGGTGGCGGCCGTGGTGCCGGGCGTGGCCTGGATCATGAAGACGCTGTCGCGCCGCCTGTACCGCATCACCAAGATCAGCCAGGAGGCCACCGATTCCCTGGCCTATGTGGTGGAAGAGAACGTTCTGGCCCACCGCATGGTGCGCCTGCATGGCGCGCAACAGGGCCAGCAAAAGCGCTTTGGCGGCCTGAGCGGGCAGCTGCGCAAGCTGGCCATCAAGGCCACCATCGCCTCGGCGGCCATGACGCCGCTGACCCAGTTGCTGGCCGCCGCCGCACTGTCGGCCGTGATCTGCATTGCGCTGTGGCAAAGCCGGGGCACGGGCGCTGCTGCGGCCAATGTGCAGGATGTGACCGTGGGCAGCTTTGCGGCCTTCATCACGGCCATGCTGATGCTGATTGCACCCATCCGACGCCTGGCCGATGTCGCCAACCCCATCACGCGTGGCGTGGCAGCGCTGGAGCGGGGCCTGCATCTGCTGGAGGGCTCGGGCGACGAGACCGGCGGCACGCAGGTGCCCGGCAAGGCGCGTGGTGAGATCGAGTTGCGCGACGTATCCGTGCAGTTTGGCGAGGACAAGGCACCCGCCCTGAGCCATGTGAACCTGCGCGTGCGCCCGGGCGAGGTGGTGGCCCTGGTCGGCCCCTCCGGCGCGGGCAAGACCACGCTGGTGAACCTGCTGCCACGCTTTTTGCAGCCCACGGGCGGCCAGTTGCTGCTGGACGGAACGCCCCTGCCCGAATGGGATCTGGCCGCGCTGCGCCAGCAGTTCGCCATGGTCAGCCAGGATGTGGTGATGTTCAACGACACCATTGCCGCCAACGTGGCGCTGGGCGGAGTGGAAGACGAGGCCCAGCTGTGGGCCGCACTGGATGCCGCCAATCTGGGCTCCCATGTGCGCGGCCTGTCCAACGGTCTGCAGACGGTGGTGGGCCACAACGCCAGCCAGTTGTCGGGGGGCCAGCGCCAACGGCTGGCGATTGCACGGGCGCTGTACAAGGATGCGCCCATCCTGATCCTGGACGAGGCCACTTCGGCCCTGGACAACGAATCCGAGCGCCTGGTGCAGGAGGCGCTGACGCGGCTGATGCAGGGCCGCACGACCCTGGTCATCGCCCACCGGCTCTCGACCATCGAGCATGCCGACCGCGTGGTGGTGATGGAGCGCGGCCGCATTGCCGAGCAGGGCACGCATGCCGAGCTGCTGGCGCGGGACGGCCTGTACGCCCGATTGAGCAGGAATCACACAACCTGAGCTGGACAGCGGCGGCACCGGCAGTGCCACTCGCCTGGCTTGCTGCTACCAGCTTCCGCGCGAAGGCTGGGTCTTGCGTTCGGCCTTGATGGCCTTGGAAAGCTTGTCCACCATGTACTGGCGGTCCACCTGCCGGGCAAAGTCGGCTGCGGTGAAGCCGCGCTGGTTGCGCAGGACGACGTCGGCGCCCTCCTTGATCAGCAGGTCCACCACGGCTTCGCTGCTGTATTGGGCGGCCAGCATCAGCGGGGTGGTGCCGTTGGGCGAGTCGGCGTCGATGTAGGCGCTGTTGTCCAGCAGCAGCTTGACGATGTCCAGCGTCTTGGGCAGGTCGGCCGAGGTGGCGTAGTGCAGCGGTGTCCAGCCGGGGCGGTTGACATCGGCGCCCCGGCGTATGAGTTCCTTGGCCAGGTCCAGGTGGCCTTTGATGCAGGCCATCATCAGCGGCGTTTCGCCCTGCTGGGAGGCTTCATTGACCTTGATGCCCGGGGATTTGAGCAGCACGTCGAACACGCCCAGCGAGCCCTGGTGCAGGGCCGCTACCAGGCCCGGGCGGCCGCGCGTGTCGCGGGTGTTGGGGTCGAAGCCGCGAAAGATCAGGTTGACCATGGCGCGCTCGTTGTCGCTGATGATGGCGCGCACGTAGTCGTCGTACTGGCTGGCATGCGCCAGCCCGCCGCTGGCTGCGGCCAGGGCCACCACGGCCTGGCCGGCCTGGGCCAGCCAGTGGCGCCGGTGCACGTCCACGCCCAGGCCCACGCGGCCACTGGCCGCAGCATTCAGTCGCATGCGACAACCCCCTTGAACAGCTGGTCGAAGTTGGCGCTGGTCAGGGCCGCCACGTCCTCCACGGCCATGCCGCGCACCTGCGCAATCTGCTGTGCCACGTAAGGCACGTAGGACGGATTGTTGGTCTTGCCGCGATAGGGAACGGGCGCCAGGTAGGGGCTGTCGGTCTCGATCAGCAGGCGGTCGGCCGGCACGAAGGCGGCCACGTCGCGCAAGTGCTGGGCGTTCTTGAAGGTGACGATGCCCGACATGGAGATGTAGTAGCCCAGGTCCAGCGCCGCACGCGCGACCTCCATGGTCTCGGTGAAGCAGTGGAACACGCCGCCAGCCTGGCCTGCCGAGCCGTCCTCGCCTTCTTCGCGCAGGATGGCCAGCGTGTCATCAGAGGCGCTGCGCGTGTGGATGACCAGGGGCTTTTGCGTCTGGCGCGCCGCGCGGATGTGCACACGAAAGCGCTCGCGCTGCCATTCCAGGTCGGCAATCGTGCGCCCGCCCTTGCGGTCTTCCATGCCGTAGTAGTCCAGTCCCGTTTCGCCGATGGCCACCACGCGCGCCAGGGCGGCGCGCTCGACCAGGTCGGCCACGCTGGGCTCGGTCATGTGTTCCGTATCGGGGTGCACGCCCACCGTGGCCCAGAAATTGTCGTGGTCCAGCGCCAGCTGGTGCACATCGCCGAATTCCTCCATCGTGGTGCAGATGCACAGCGCACGCGTGACGCGCGCGGCCGCCATGGCCTCGCGGATCTCGGGCAGGCGGCTTTGCAGCTCGGGGAAATTCAGATGGCAGTGGGAATCGGTAAACATGGAATCTCGTGGTTCAGAAACAGGCATGCCGACCGGAGAGCATTTCCTCCGTGTCGGCATGCGGGCAGAGGCAGGCGCAGGACTCAGACCGTCTGCGTGGCCTTGTCCGAGGCCAGGGCCGAGCCCAGGATGTTCTCGATCTTGGCCTTGAGCTCGGCGGACTTCTCGTCCTTGGGGAACTGTATGCCTATGCCCTGCGTGCGGTTGCCCGAGGCGCGCGCGGGCGTGATCCACGCCACGCGGCCGGCCACGGGATAGCGCTGCGGCTCGTCGGGCAGGGTCAGCAGCACGTAGACATCATCGCCAAGACGGTACTCACGCTGCGTGGGCACGAAAACGCCCCCTTCGGCGAACATGGGAATGTAGGCGGCGTACAGCGCGGCCTTTTCCTTGATCGCCAGTTGCATCACGCTGGGACGGGGTGTGGTGGGTGCGGTGCTCATGGATGGTTTGCAGACATTGGTTCGGTGAGCGGCCGGCGCGATCGGCACCGGGCCCAGGGCCGTAGGTTAACAGGACGGGCTTTCATGTGGCGAAAAGCACCCAGCCGCGCTGCTGCGCTGCTGCACTGCCGCCCCGCTCCCCGCGCCTCATCCCCGGCGCTGGCGGGCAGGCTGGCCAGACATGAGCACGCGCCGGGCCTCGGCGGCCAGGGCTTCGGTCATGAGCCCGGCGTTGAAGGGGTGGTCCGCCGTGCGCGCGGCCTGGGCCAGGGCGCGTGACCATTCGGCCAGCAGGCCCATGTCCAGCGGCCGCGAAGGCAGGTCGGCCGGCGTGAAGTAGCGCGGCGCGGCGCCTGCGGCCAGGGCCATCAGATCGTGGCAGATCTTCTGCAAGGCCTCCACGGCATGGGGCGGAGCATAGGCGGCCAGGGCCGCCACATCGCCCTTGGCCAGCGCGCGCGGCAACTGGGACCATGCGGCCATGTCCTTGCCGCCACCGCTGTGCGCCAATGCCAGCGCGTCGCCGGGCCGCCCGCCTGCGGCGCGCAGCGCCACGGCGGCCGCTTCCGGGGCCACGCCCTGCCCCTGCAGCCAGTCCAGGGCCTCTTGCTGATCGGGCCAGGCCATGGTGTGGGTCAGGCAACGGCTGCGGATGGTGGGCAGCAGCTGGTGGGCCGCCTCGCTGGCCAGCACGAAGCGGGCATCGCCCGGCGGCTCCTCCAGCGTCTTGAGCAGCGCATTGGCCGTGATGGCGTTCATCTGCTCGGCCGGGTAGACCAGCACGGCCTTGCCGCGCCCGCGCGCGCTGGTGCGCTGGCAGAACTCCACGGCGTCGCGCATGGCCTCGACACGGATTTCCTTGCTGGGCTTGCGTTTCTTGTCATCGATGTCGGCCTGGGCCTTCTCGGGCAGCGGCCAGCCCAGCGCCATCATCTGCACCTCGGGCATGAGCACGCACAGGTCGGCATGGGCGCGCACATCGATGGCGTGGCAGCTGCCGCAGTGGCCGCAGGCCCCCTGGGGCGACGGCGATTCGCACAGCCAGGCGCGCACCAGCGACAGCGACAGCGCGTACTGGCCCAGGCCGGAAGGCCCCTGCAGCAGCCAGGCGTGGCCGCGCTGGGCCAGCAGGCGCGTGCGTTGCCCGGCGATCCAGGCGGTGTCGGTCTCGGCCGGTTGTGGCAGGGCCTCGCTCATGCGGCACCTGCCTGTCCGCCGACCATGATGGCCAGCCAGCCCCGGCGCACCATGACCTGGGTGATCTGCTGCCAGACCGCATGCCGGCTGGCGTTGGAGTCGATGCGCGCAAAGCGCTGGGGCGCGGCGGCAGCGCGCGCCGCATAGCCCTGGGCCACGCGTGCGAAAAAGCTGCCGGGCTCGGACTCGAAGCGGTCCGGGACACGGGCCGAGGCCAGGCGCTCGGCGGCCACCTCGGCGGGCAGGTCGAACCAGAGCGTGAGGTGGGGCTCGCGCAGCAGATCGGGCTGGGGGGCGGTGCCCGTCTGCACCATGCGCTCCAGCGTGGCCAGCGGCTGCAGGTCGAAGCCCCGGCCCGCACCCTGGTAGGCAAAGGTGGCATCGGTGAAGCGGTCGCAGAGCACGACTTCGCCGCGTGCCAGCGCGGGCTCGATCACCTGCACCAGGTGGTCGCGTCGCGCGGCAAAGGCGATCAGGGCCTCGGTCAGCGGGTCCATGGCGTCGTGCAGCATCAGCGCGCGCAGCTTTTCGGCCAGCGGCGTGCCGCCGGGCTCGCGGGTGAGCGTCACCGTGCGGCCCTGGTCACGGAAAGCCTGGGCCAGCGACGCGATGTGCGAGGACTTGCCGGCGCCATCGATGCCTTCGAAGCTGATGAACAGGCCGGCGGGAGTTGCAGTGGTCATATGGAAAGAGAGGATACGCAAGCGCTGCGCAAAGCGCAGCAGCCCTGGGGGAATATCTCAGGGCTTTTGCCCAGGGCTTTGCTGGCCGCGCTGGTAGCGGTTCACGGCGCGGTTGTGCTCGTCCAGCGAGGCACTGAAATGGCTGGTGCCGTCGCCACGCGCCACAAAGTACAGCGCCTTGGTCTGTCCGGGCTGCACGGCGGCCATGAGGGCGGCCTTGCCAGGCATGGCGATGGGCGTGGGCGGCAGGCCCGCGCGGGTGTAGGTGTTCCAGGGAGTATCGGTCTGCAGGTCGCGGCGGCGCAGGTTGCCGTCGAATTTCTCGCCCAGGCCATAGATCACGGTGGGATCGGTCTGCAGCAGCATGCCGATGCGCAGGCGGTTGCTGAAGACACCGGCAATCTGTGCGCGGTCGGCCGCGCGGCCGGTTTCCTTCTCGACGATGCTGGCCAGGATCAGCGCTTCGTCGGGCGTCTTGAGCGGCGTGTCGGCCGAGCGCAGCGCCCAGACATCGGCCAGGCGCCGGTCCATGGCGTGCAGGGCGCGGCGCAGCACGGCCAGGTCGGAACTGCCCTTGGCATAGGTATAGGTATCTGGGAAGAAGCGGCCCTCGGGCGCCACGCCCGCGCGGCCCAGGGCCTGCATGAGGGCCGCATCGTCCATGCCCGCGCTTTCCTGGCGCAGGAATTCCTCGCGGGCCAGGGCAGCGCGCACCTGGCGCCAGTTCCAGCCTTCCACCAGGGTCAGGGCCTTGAGCGATTCCTCGCCGCGCGCGAGTTTTTGCAGCAGCACATAGGGCGTCAGGCCCGTGGTCAGCTCATAGTTGCCGGCCTTGATCTGCCGGTCCTGCCCCGAGACGCGGAACCAGGCGTACAGCAGCCGCGCATCGGTCTGCACGCCGGCCTTGACCACTTCGCGGGCCACGCCACGCGGCGTGGTGCCGGGCTCGACCTCCAGCTCCAGCGTGGGCTGGGCCAGCGGCAGCGGCTGGTTCAGCCACCACCAGCCGGCACCGGCCAGCACGGCGGCCAGCACCAGCAACATCATCAAAGCGCGAAAGATAAAGCGCACAACCTCGGTCCAAGCAAGCAATAGAGCGGCTGATCATAATTCAGCCATGACCCAGCCTTTACTGAACGGCATTGCTTCCGTTTCCCATCTCGGCGTGATACGCGCCCTCGGCGAAGACGCCGCCCAGTTCCTGCATGGACAGCTGACCAACGACTTCGCGCTGCTGGATCTGCAGCATGCGCGTCTGGCGGCGTTCTGCACGGCCAAGGGCCGCATGCTGGCCAGCTTCATCGGCTTCAAGCGCAGCAAGGACGAGATCCTGCTTCTGTGCGACCGCAGCCTGCTGGCGCCCACGCTCAAGCGCCTGTCCATGTTCGTGCTGCGCGCCAAGTGCAAGCTCAGCGACGCCACGGCCGAATTCACGCTGCACGGGCTGGCTGGCGATGCCGCCGCGCAGGCCCTGGGCCCGGCAGCCGTGCCCTGGACCAAGACCGATGACGGCGACGCCAGCCTGATCGCCCTGTACCCGGCCGCCGGCCAGCCGCGCGCCCTGCGCGTGGCGCCCGTGGGCGCGCCCCTGCCCGAAGGCCCTGCACTCAGCGAGGCCGACTGGCTCTGGAGCGAAGTCGCCAGCGGCATTGCCACGCTGTCGGCGCCTGTGGTGGATGCCTTTGTGCCGCAGATGCTCAACTACGAATCGGTGGAAGGCGTGAATTTCAAGAAGGGCTGCTACCCAGGCCAGGAAGTGGTGGCCCGCAGCCAGTTCCGGGGCACGCTCAAGCGCCGCGCCTACCTTGCCCATGCACAGCAGCCGCTGGCCACCGGCATGGAGGTCTTCACGCCCGAGGACCTGGAGCAGGCCACCGGCACCGTGGTCCAGGCCGCCCCGGCGCCCGGCGGGGGCTGGGACGCCATCGTCTCCATGCAGACCAGCTCGGCCGACCAGCCCCTGCTGGTCCACGCCGCACTGGGCGAAGGCCAGCGCGCCGATGCCGCACAGGCCGTGGCGCTGCAGCTCAAGCCCCTGCCCTACGCGCTACGCGAGGACATTTGAGATTTGAGCCTTGCACCGCCTGAGCTGCCTGCAGCTCAGGCGGTGAGCACTTTCCTCATGGTGATGTGGGGGATGCCGGCCTCTTCATAGGGCTCGCCTTCCGGCGTGAAGCCGGCGCGCAGGTAGAACGACTCGGCATGGCGCTGCGCATGCAGCACGACTTCGCGGTCGCCGCGCTGGCGGGAGGCTTCGACCAGGCTGTCCAGCACGATGCGGCCCCAGCGGCCGCCGCGCACGCTGCGGTCCACGGCCATGCGGCCGATCCTGCCCGCGCCGGGGCTGTCGCTGACCAGGCGGCCGGTGGCGATCGGCTGGCCCAGGCCGTTGTAGACCACGGCGTGGCGGGCCACGGGGTCGAATTCGTCGATCTCGATCTCGCGCGGCACGCCCTGCTCGTGAACGAACACGGCCAGGCGCAGGCGCTCGGCGTCGCGGCCCAGGTCGTTCCAGCTGCCCGATGCCACGCGCACCACGCTCTGGCCGGCCTCATAGGCCGTGAGCACGTCGCGCAGCTGCTGCGGCACGGGCAGCGGCTGGCGCGTGGTGGCATCTGCAAACACATAGACCAGTTCCACGGTATTGAGCAGTTCCATGCCCCGGAAGATGCCGGCCTCGAACAGCAGCGAGGTATTGCCCTGCCTGGCACAGCGTATGCCCACATGCAGCACGTCGCCCAGCGTGGCCGATGCGTGGTAGGTGGTGGTGGCCTTCTTGACGAACAGCTCGCCGCCCAGGGCCGCGAAGGACGATTCATAGGGCAGGCCCAGCTGGCGCCAGTAGTCGGTGACGGCCACGTCGGCATACATCAGGTAGTGGGCGTTGAAGACGATCTTCTGGGCGTCCACTTCGGACCAGCGCACTTCGATGCGTTGCAGCGTGCGGAAATCTTGGCGTTGCATGGGGGTGTTTCTCTCCTGTTGTCTTGGGGTGTCTTGGTGTGTTTTGGTGCGTCTTGGCCTTCAGGCCGAGAAGGCGTCGCTCAAGGCGCGCGCCATGTCGGCATGTGCACGGCGCGCTTCGGCAATGGCACGGCCCATCTTGACGAATTCATGGGTCACGCCCCGGTAGATCTCCAGGTCCACGGGCACGCCGGACATGCGCAGCTTGTCGGCGTATTCCACGCCCTCATCCACCAGCGGGTCGCATTCGGCCAGGCCTATCCAGGCCGGGGCCACGCCGTCCACGTCAGGCGTCAGCAGCGGGGCAAAGCGCCAGTCCTCGCGGTCGGCAGGGCTGTTGAGGTACTGGGCGAAGAACCAGGTGATGGCCGGCTCGTCGATCACCAGCCCGTGGGCGAAGCGGCGGTGCGAGTCGGTGTCCTGGTTCGCCGTCGTGCCCGGGTAGATCAGCAGTTGCAGGGCCAGCTTGAGGCCGGTGTCGCGCGCATGGATGGCGCAGGCTGCGGCCAGCGTGCCGCCCGCGCTGTCGCCGCCCACGGCCAGGCGCGCAGGGTCGGCGCCCAGCGAGGCCGCCTGCGCGGCCAGCCACTGCAGCGCGTCCCAGGCGTCGTTGTGGGCCGTGGGGAATTTGTGCTCTGGCGCGCGCCGGTAGTCCAGCGAGACCACCATGGCGCCCGACAGATGGGCCAGCTGGCGGCACAGCACGTCGTGCGTGGCCACGCTGCCCACGGTGAAACCGCCGCCGTGCAGGTACAGCAGCACGGGCAGGCCCGTGGCCGGCGCCTGGCTGCGCTCCACGGGCGCATAGAGCCGAGCGGGCAGCAAGGCGCCATCGCGCGCGGGAATCTGCAGATCCTCGACACGCGGCAGAACCGGCTTGGGAATTTCGAGCACGCCGGCCCCCGCCTCGTAGGCGGCACGTGCGCCCTCGGCGCCCAGCTGGTGCAGGGGCGTGCGCGCGGCGCGCTCCATGCGGCGCAGCACATCGCGCATCTGGTGGGTCAGGGACGCCGGCAGCGGCGTGGCATGGGAGGAGGATTCAGTCTGGGGCACGTTCAGGGACAGGTTCGGTAGCGACTATCTGGCAAGGCAATTCGGTGCAGCCGGCCAGGTGCGGCCGACCAGGCACGGCAGGCACGGCGCAGCAGGCATTGTGCCGCGAGCACAAGGCCCTGGCAGCCATGCGATGGCAGTGCATGCCCGTGCTGTCGCCCCCGTGACCGCGCAGGTGCCCTCTCAGGGTTTGTTTTGTTTGCAGTGCAGCACGCGCGGTCTAGATTCGGCGCACTCCCCCTGATCCCCACCATGGGCCGCAACGGCCCGCAACGAGTCACCGACCATGGCCTTCATCAACTACGTCACCCAGATCCAGTTTGACTTCGGCGCCGTGCGCCTGTTGCGCCAGGAGTGCGAGCGCGTGGGCATCACGCGGCCGCTGATCGTCACCGACCAGGGCGTCAAGGCCGCTGGCGTGCTGCAAAAGGCGCTGGATGCGCTGGGCGGCATGCCGCATGCAGTGTTCGACCAGACGCCCTCCAACCCCACCGAGGCCGCCGTGCGCGCGGCCGCCGCGATCTACCAGGAGCAGCGCTGCGACGGCCTGATCGCCGTGGGCGGCGGCAGCGCCATCGACTGCGCCAAGGGCGTGGCGATTGCAGCCACGCACGAAGGGCCGCTGTCGCACTACGCCACCATCGAGGGCGGCTCGCCGCGCATCAGCGAGCGCGTGGCCCCGCTGATTGCCGTGCCCACAACCAGCGGCACGGGCAGCGAGGTAGCGCGCGGGGCCATCATCATCGTGGACGACCACCGCAAGCTGGGCTTTCACAGCTGGCACCTGGTGCCCCGTGCCGCCATCTGCGACCCGGAACTGACCTACGGCCTGCCCGCCATGCTGACGGCCGCCACGGGCATGGACGCCATTGCCCATTGCATGGAGACCTTCATGGCGGCGGCCTTCAACCCGCCTGCCGACGGCATTGCGCTCGATGGCCTCACGCGCGGCTGGGCCCACATCGAGCGCGCCACGCGCAACGGCCAGGACGCCGAGGCGCGCCGCCAGCTGATGAGCGCCAGCATGCAGGGCGCCATGGCCTTCCAGAAAGGCCTGGGCTGCGTGCACAGCCTCAGCCACAGCCTGGGCGGCGTGAACCCGCGCCTGCACCATGGCACGCTGAACGCCATGTTCCTGCCCGCCGTGGTGCGCTTCAATGCCGAGGCCGAGAGCGTGCGCGCCGAACAGCGCCTGCAGCGCATGGCCCACGCCATGGGCCTGGACTCGGGAAGCGACATTCCTGAAGCCATACGCGACATGAACGCCCGCCTGGGCCTGCCCACGGGCCTGGCCGCCATGGGCGTGGAGCGCGCCCAGTTTGCAGCCGTGATCGGCGGCGCGCTCAAGGACCATTGCCACGGCACGAACCCGCGCCTGGCCAGCGCCGACGACTACGAGCAGATGCTGGCCACCTCGCTGTAAGCGGGACTCAGCCGCCAGCACTCGGCTGGGGTGTTGTCGATGGTGACGACGATGGTGGCTGGGGTGTCGTTTGGGATGCCACTTGCGCCGGAGTTTGTGCCGAAGTCTGCACCGGAGCCGGTGCAGCGCCAGCTTCCATCATCCGGCGCACCTCCACGTTCTGCATCAACTGCTCGGCCATGACGCCCAGCAGTTCCAGATCGGCCGCCGAGACCTCGCGCGGCGCGTCGTCCATGATGCAAAAGCTGCCCAGCACCGTGCCGTGGCGGTTCTTGAGCGGCACGCCCGCATAAAAGCGCAGCCGCATCGCCTGCAACGCGGGGTTGCCGGCAAATCGGGGGTCGCGCGCGGCGTCATGCACCACCAGGGCGTCACCGCCATGGACCACGTAGGAGCAGATGGACTGCGCACGCGGCATGCCGGCGGAAGCCGGGTCGCCCTGGTCCGCCACCAGCAGGCTGCCGGGCGTGTGCACTCGGTCGGCATCGACCCATGAGACCTGGGCCCATTTCACATCGAAGGCATTGGCGGCCTGCTGGGCTGCCTCGTGGTACAGCTGCGGCAGGCCGGGCCCGAGCACGCCGCTGTCGTGCAGCTGGCGCACGCGCTGCTCATCGTCATCGGGAATGGGCGCGGCCAGGCCCTGGCCTGCCGCGTCAGGCAGGCGCAAGGCGTCCACCCACAACTGCAGCTCGCGCAGGCCGGACACGCAGGCGGCGGCGCCGCAGCGGCGCGCGAACTCGGGGTCGGACACCACGGCCGGCGCATTCCACAGCGCCAGCACCACGCGCAGGTGCGGCCAATGGCGGCGCACGCGGCGCATCAGTTGGCGCACCACGGTCTGGGGCTGGGTGCTGAAGACGGACAGCACCAGCAACTGCGCCTCGGCCAGGGCCTGGGCTCCTGCGTGGCCTTGCGGCAAGCCGCCCTGCCCCGGTCCCAGCTGGCGCCATTGCGGGTCGGCGGCCAGGGCCCAGTCCGAGCAGCTGACCACGTGGCCGCGCAGCGCCTCGCTGTGCGCCACCATGGCGGCGGCCAGGGCATCGACCTCCCAGCGCGCGCCCACGCAATGGATGCGCAGGGCGCGCGTGGCCAGGGCCGCAGCGGGCGGCGGATGGCTTTCGCGCAGTTCCTCGATCAGGGCATCCATGCCGCTGGACAGGCGCAGCCGGTGTTCGGCCGTGGCCGATTCCAGGTGCTGCTGCGTGGCCAGGCGCAGTGCGGGGATGGCCACCTCGTCATAGAAACCGGCCACCGCTGCCGAGCGTTCGTCCGCCGAGGCCCGCGCCGGCAGCCTTGCGTCCACCAGTTCATGCGCCAGCGTGACCGCGTCTTCCACGTCGTCGGCCAGCAGGCGCTGGTACAGGCGCTGGGCCGGCCCCAGCACGGGCGAGCTGCCCAGCAGCACTTCCATGAATTGCAGCGCCGGGATGTAGCGCCCCAGAACCAGCAGGCAGACCGTCAGCGGGGTGGACAGGATCAGCCCTATCGGCCCCCACAGCGCCGTCCAGAAGGTGGCCGACACGATGATGGACAGCGTGGACAGGCCCGTGCTGCTGCCATACAGCCAGGGCTCGATGAGGTTGTTGCTGATCAGCTCCAGCACCATGATCAGGCCCAGTGTCATCAGCAGCATCTGCCAGCCCGGGTCCACGGCAAAGGCCAGCGCCAGCGGGAAGGCGGCCGAGATCATGGCCCCCACATAGGGCACGAAACGCATGATGGCCGCCAGCACGCCCCAGAGAATGGCGCCCGGCACGCCGATGAACCACAGCCCCGCCGCCATGGGCAGTCCGTAGGTGATGTTGACGACGAACTGCATGCGCAGGTACTTGCCTATGCGCTGCGAGGCCTCGTCCAGCGCGTCGGTGGCCACGTGCAGGTTGCCGCCCATCAGGCGCAGCAATCGGTCGCGCAGGTCATCGCGGTCCAGCAGGATGAGGATCACGAACAGCAGCACGATGCCGGCCATGGTCACGGGCTCGGCCACGCGGCCCAGCCACTGCAGCATGCGCGCCGTGGGCTTTTGCTCGGGCGACTGGATCTCCACCTTCTGCACGCGGGGCGTGGTGGCGCCGCGCGATATCTCGCGCTCCACGGTGTCATAGGTGCGCAGCGCGCCGTCCCAGGCACTGGGCATGTTGGCGTTCCTGCGCAGGCTGCGCAGCTTGTCGCGGATGGTGTTCTGGTAGGTGGGCAGATCGGCGCTGAGCTGCTGCACCTGGCTGCCCAGATAGGTACCCATTCCCGCCAGCGTCGCCAGCGCCATGACCACCACCAGCAACGTGGCCGCCATGCGCGGCATGCCCCAGCGCTTGAGCCGGGAGACGGCCGGATCCAGCAAAAAACCGAACAGCAGCGCCAGCGCCAGCGGAATCAGCAGGCCCTGGCCGAAATACAGGCCGGCAATGACGATGCTGGCCACCAGCAGCCCGGCGAGCAGGCGCAGCGCAGGCACCATGTCGGCCAGCTGTGCCAGGCCCGGCAGGGCCGAACGCACGCTGCGCGCGAAATCGGCATGGGTGGCGGCATGGGTAGCGGAATTCGCGGCTGCATTGGCCGCATTGCCGCCTTCGGCGGCGGCAGGAAGGGCCTGCCGTGAAGGCGACGGCGCAGGGTCGGAATGTAGGTTCATGGAAACGGGATGTCAGGGCTTGGATGCAGGTATGGATACTGCCTCACATCCGCATATCGGGGGATTGCACAGCTCGCCGCAGGCCTGCCCTGTCAGCGGGCACCGCAATTGCCGGAACGCCGTTGCCGCCGGCGCATCGGCCCGATCACCAGCGCACACGCACCACGGTCCCCCCACCGGCCCGCGGCAAGATGTCCAGCACAGCCCCGATGGCATGGGCGCGGCGATGCATGCCTGCCAGGCCCATGCCCTGCAGGCCAGGCGGGATGGCACCCTGCGCAGGGTCAGGGTCAGGGTCAGGGTCAGGGTCAGGGCCAGGGTCGGAAGGCAGGCCGCAGCCGTCATCTTCCACGCGCAGTTCCCAGTGCAATGCACGCCGGGCATCGCGGCCAGGGCTTGCAGCATCTGCACGATCCACCGGCTCCAGCACCAGCCACAGCGTGGTGGCGCGCGCATGCTGCAGCGCATTGCTCACGGCCTCCTGGGCGATGGCCAGCAACTGCTGGGACGGCTGGCCACGCGGCAAGTCTGGCAGGTCGGGCAGGTCTGGCACCCCGCGCAGCCCGGCGGCGGCATGCGGATCGGCCACGCTCCAGCAGATGCGCATGCCGCGCCGGTCCAGCACGGGCTGCAGCCGGTGGCGCAGGCGCGCCAGCCGCACGGGCAAGGCGTCTTCCATGGCGTCCATGGCATCCACCATGAGCCGCAGGTCCAGCAAGCCCTGCTCCAGCAATTCCTGCGCCTGGCGCTGGCGGGTCTCGCGCGGGTCCAGCAAGGCCATGGCATGCACCAGCAGCCCGCCCACGCCGTCGTGCAGGTCGGCGGCAATGCGCCGGCGCTCGGCCTGCACTTCGCGCGAGGGCCGGGGACTGCGCCGGCGCCGCCACAGCAGCAGCCTGTGCAGTCGCCGGGCGCCCATGGCGCACAGCAGCGCCGTGGATACCAGCAGCGCCAGGCTGGCCAGGCTCAGCCACGGCGGGGCCTGGGCGCCCGCCTGCCAGAGCCAGGCGCACAGGACCAGCATCTGCAGCAGGCCCAGGGCCAGGCAGATGGCCAGCGTGCGAAGGGGATCTTTCATGGCCAAGCCGTGCCAGGCGCGGCCGCCATGGCCCGGGCGGCGGCAGGCCGCTGCGGGCAGGACGCCGCCCCAGGATCAGAACAGGCCGCGCAGCGATGCAAAGCGTACCGCCTGGGCGCGTGTGCGCACCTGCAGCTTGCGGTAGATGTTCTTGATGTGCGTGTTGACCGTCATGGCGCTGATCATCAGGCGCGAGCCGATCTCGGCGCTGGTGTAGCCGCTGGCGACCATGCGCAGCACCTCGCGCTCGCGGGTGGACAGGCGGTCTGCCTCGTCGGGCGTGCGGCGCTTGGGCTCGGCGCCCTGGGTCTTGTCGAAGCGCTGCAGCAACCTGCGCGCCAGGCTGGGGGTGACGGATGCGCCGCCATTGGCCACCTGCAGCACGGCCTGCGGATAGTTGCCGAACCAGGAGTTCTTGACGAGGTAGCCCGTGGCGCCCAGCTCGAAGGCGCGCAGCACCTGTTCGTCGTTTTCCATCACGGAGATGATGACGGCCTCGGCCGTGGGCCGCACGGTCTTCATCATGTCCAGCAGCTCGAAGCCCTCGCCGTCACCCAGGTTCAGGTCCACCAGCATCACGTCGAATTCATGCTGGCGGATGGCCTTGCGCCCGTCGCGCACGCTGCCGGCCTGGGCCACGACCAGGGTGCGCGGGTCGTTCATGATTTCCTGCGCAATGACCATGCGGATATGGGCATCGTCGTCCACCAGCAGCACCCGCACGGGCTTGTCGGGCTGGCCCGCCAGATAGTCAGGCCACATGGCAGAGCTCAGACCTGTGCCCAGCATGCCCTGGGCGCGAGGGGACTCGGCGATAAGGGGTCGGGCATCGGCGGGAACGTCGGATGGATTCATGCTGCTCTCCTCAAATGTCACGCCATGTGTATGACGCAACCGATCACAGACTTGCCTTTCCACATTAAGAGAAATCGCAACCGATATCCACAATCTTTGACGAAGTTTGTGAAAGATTGCGTAGATTACAAATTAACACCTTTGTGTGAGGAATCGACTACGGAGTTTCCTGAGCGCCGGCCCGGCGGATCTTGCGGATCCAGACACCGCGCACCGCGCCTCCAATCCCGCCCTGTGACAAAGGCCGATCCCGCCTTTGTTGCGGCCGCCGGCCTCAGGTGCGTGCACTTCGATACACCAGGTTGCCCAAAAGCCCCCCGCACCCGCCGAAACGGCGACCCCAAGCAAAGCTGCAACCGTGAATTTTCTGTCGTTACACCTTGAAACTACCCAGATCCATTCATCGCGCACGTCTGCCGCTTTAACGCGATGCAGCCTGCCTGCAAACGGCTTGGGTGGGTAAGTACCCGGCAAGTGGATCAGCGCTCATGGCTACCCCGGACAAGAGATGGAATGGACGGATCTCCCCGAGCACATTGGAGTCCAGACAACGAGCAGGGGTCCAGGGAGACAAAGCCGGAAACCTCCGCAAAGTGTCTGCAAAACGGGTGCTTACACACCTCTTCCTGATAGTCCGATTCTTCATCAAGGAGCCATCATGAAATCGCTTGCAATTCTTTCCCTGAGCTTGATCGCAACAGCTGCCATGGCAGGCCCCATGGGTGGTGGCGGCGGTGGCGGCAGCGGCGGCGGCAGCAGCAGCTCCCAGATCGAAATCAATGGCCCCAGCGTTCAGGTCACCCTGCTGAACAGGAGCGGCGTGCTGAACGTGGCAACGGGTGGTGGCAAGGCCTCCCAGAACCTGGCCAGCAATGCAGGCAACGTGACCATCGATCGCAGTGGCAGCTCGCTGCAGGTCGTCGCAGCCACCGGCAGCGGCATCCTGAACAAGGCCGATGGCTATAGCGCAGTGGCCGTCAACAACCTGGCCTCCAACTATGGCGAAGTGGACGTGAAGAGCACTTCGATCCAGGTGGTGGCTGCCAAGAACTCCGGCATCATCAACTACGCCGGCAACGGTTCCATGGCAGTGCAGAACATCTCCAGCAACAACGGCTGCGTGACCTGCTACAACAACCACTGAGTCTGGCTGCCGGACGAAGGAAACTGCCGGGCGGCCCCAGGCCACCCGGCGGCACCTTCCCGGCGAAAACCCAGCTCACCGCACCAGGAGAGCCCACCATGCACACCGCCGCCCATCTCTGTTCGGCTGCCCTACTGGCCTGGCTCGCCCTCGGAGCGAACCCCCTTCATGCAGCGGCCCCCGGCGAAGACCCGGTGGTGCTGAACAAGCCCGTCGACTACCTCAGGCTGCCCACGGCCAAGCAGCCGACATCGTCGGGGCTGGACACCGTCACCGACATCCCCATCAATGTCAAGGCCAAGATCGCGCGCTACGAAGCCATGTCCATGACCAATGCGCCCGGTATCTCCACCGAGGCGAACGTGGTGACCACGACCACGACGAGCAGCACGGGCATGCAGCGCACCTGCACCCAGGACCTGGCCAGCAACACCAACGCCAGCGCATTCAACCGCTATGGGCCCCAGACCAAGGACCAGATCGTGGTCCTCAAGGGCGACCTGGTCAACGTCTGCCGCTAGCGCGACACAGGGCGGCCAGCCTTCGGGCCGCCCACCATTTCTCGATCCCCCATTTCCGGCGCCGACGCCCGTGCGCGCCTGTGCCCTGGCTCGCCGTTTTCCAGCAGAGGTCCATCATGCGCAACCGCCTTCCATCGCCAGGACTTCCCCGCCCCGATGCCGCGCTGCAGCCGGCACTCGGCGGCCATGCGGACGACCGTGGGACTTTCCGCCAGCGATGGTCCGGCAGACAGGGTTGCATGCGGGCCATTGCCTGCGCCGTCTCGGCCTCCATCGTGCTGCTGTCGGGCTGCGCGCCGCTGGATGCGCGCAAGGACGCCAAGTACCTGGACAAGGTCTATGCGGCCGACCGCCCCGTGGTGCGGCCGGTGCGCTCGATATCGAGCTTTTCCGACTCGCTGATGTGCATGGACAGGATGTTCCGCAACAGCCACATGCCCACGGTGCTGATCACCAGCAAGCAGCTGCCCGACTACTCGGGCCGCGTGGCCGTGGCCGCCAAGGAGATGGTGGTCACCGCCCTGTCCCAGATGTCGCGCGTCAGCAGTGCCTTCCGCTACGTGGACTATGAGGTGGACATCGCCCGCCAGGATACGGTGCAGAACCTCACCACCATCTTGCTCAACAACAACCAGATCCAGCTGCAGCGCCCTGCCCTGTATGTGTCGGGCGCCGTGTCCTTCATGGACCAGAACGTGCTGCGCAACAACGTGGACATAGGCACCAGCGCCTCGCGCCTGGAAACCGGCTACAGCGCCAACCGCAGCGGCGCCGTGCTGGGCATGGAGCTGCACCTGGGCGACTTCCGCACGCGCACCATCATCCCGGGCCTGGATTCGGCCAACGAGGTCGTCATCGGCAACGGCAGCCAGGGGCTGGACCTGTCCGGCCGCATCGGCACCTACGGCGTGCAGTTCAGCGTGGGCCGCGACTATGCCCAGGGCTCGGGCCCGGCCGTGCGCACCCTGGTCGAGCTGGGCATGATCGAGCTGCTGGGCAAATGGTCGCGCCTGCCCTACTGGCAGTGCCTGACGCTGGACCAGACCCACCCCGACTTCCAGCGCCAGCTGCGCGACTGGTACGAAGAAGGCGAAGCCGGCATCCACCAGGAACTGGTGCGCCAGTCGCTGATCAGCAAGGGCTATCTGCCGCCGGACGCCCCGGCCTTCACCGCAGGCAACCCGCAGTGGCGCGAGGCCATAGGGCGCTTCCAGGCCGACAGCGGCATGGTGGTCAACGGCGTGGTGGACTTCAACACCTACGAACGCGCACTGCGCGACTTCGTGGCCGTGGGCGCCGATGGGCACATCACGCGCATTGGCTGGAACACCAAGAGCGCAGCGCCGGTCACCACCGCCTCCGAGAACGTGGCCGTGGGCACGGGCGACTACCGCTACGGCGCCCCCGCGCCCGACCGCAAGCTGGACCTGTGGGTGGAGAACATCACGCCCACGCGCACCTCCTTCGAGACGGGTGAGCAGCTCTTCCTGTCCACCACCGTGTCGCGTGCCTCCTACCTGTCGTGCTTCATGGCGGGCGCCGATGGCGAGGTCACCCGGCTGGTGCCCAACGACGTGAACCGCTCGGGCTGGATCACCGCCGCCCAGTCCGTGCGCCTGCCCGACTGGATGAGCCCCAACCCCGGCTATGTGATCAACGCCGGCCCTCCCGGCAAGGAAGGCGTGGCCTGCTTCGCTACCGAGCAGAACATGACCGACAAGCTGCCCACGCTGCTGCAGGGCAAGGCCTTCATCGCCATCCCGGGCATGCGCTCCCTGGAGGATGTCAACCAGTACATGGCCAGCTCGCTGGGCGCAGACGGGTACACCGGCTCGGCCCGCTTCTGGCAGGTGGTGCCGGCCCAGGCCAAGCGCTGATGCACGGTGCGGAACACAAGCCAACCAAAGGCACCTGCCATGCCCTCCAGCGCTCATGAAACCTCCCCGCGGCGGCGCCGCGGGCTGCGCCTGACCGCCAGGCTTGTGCTGCCCGGGCTGCTGGTGGTGCTGCCCGGTCTGGCGCCCGCCGTGCTGCCGCATGTGCAGGCGGCAGCACGCTTCACGCCGGTCATGCCCATCCGGGTGGCGACGGCCAGCGTGTACGGCTCCCAGCCGGGCACCAGCAACATCAATTCGACCTCCGACACCGCCCAGCAACGGGCCCTGTCCCAGCTACGCAGCCGCGCCGAAGGCAAGGGCGTGAGCCCAGCCACGCAGCGCGAGGCGCAATGGGTCATGGGCCTGCTGGCACTGCATGGCATTGCCATGGCCCAGGACGGGCCACAGGCCAGGCAATGGTTCGAGCGCGCGCAGCGCGCCGGCCATCCGCTGGCCAGCGCTGGACTGGCCTGGTGCGCCATGGACGGTTGCGGCCAGCCCCCCGATCCACCGACTGCAAGGCCCTGGATCGCCCAGCTGGCCAAGACCGACCCGGCCCGTGCGCAATACCTGGAATGGCTGCTGGCACGGCGCCTGGCGCCGCTGTCCACGGCCGAGCCCGTGGGCGAGGCCTTGACCGTGGCAGGCACGCCCGACAAGGAACTGCTGCAGCGCGCGGCGCGTTCGGGCAGCCCCGGCGCCCAGCTGGAATGGGGCCTGGCCCTGCTCGCGCAGGACGAGCCCGAGGCCGCCCTGCGCCAGTTCCGCGCGGCGGCGCCACGCTCATCCAGCGCGGCGACCAATGCGCAGATGCTGGGCGACCGCATGCGGCCCGCGGGCCAGCTCGTGTCGGCCCAGGGCACGTCTGCCCCGCCTGCGGCGCAGGGGCCGCAACGGCTGCAGCGCACGCCGGAGTTGCGGGGCTCGCCCAGCGAGCAGGACATCCAGGTGCGCCAGCCCGTCACGGCCCAGCAGCAGTGGGAGCAGGCCCAGCGCTATCACCGTGGCGAAGGCGTGCCGGCCAACTACACCGAGGCCCTGCGCCTGTACCAGCAGGCGGCGTCCCACGGCCATGTGGCATCGCGGCGCATGCTGGAGTTGATCTATTCGCGCCCCGCACAGGGCGGCGGTGTGGACATTGGCTGGATGCAGCAGCTGGCACGCATCGACCCCATGACCATGCAGCCCATGGCGCCCATCAGCCCCGCGCCCTACCGGCGCGACCCCACGCCGCTTTTCGACATGGTGCCGGCGCCCTGGCACCGGAACTGACGCTGGCGGCCCTGGGCCCTGCCCTAAAGCAGCACATCCAGGCCCGTGTCGGCCATCCAGTCCACCGGGTCCTGGCGCAGCACCATGTCGATGTCCAGGCCCAGAGCCACCCCCACTTCACCGGGAAAGCTCACGGCCAGCGCGCGCTCGCCCCATTGCGCCTCGCGCGATCGGGCGCGCCATGCGGCGATGTGCAGCACGCAGGCCAGGGGATCGAAGCCGGGCTGGGCCAGCGGCGCGTGCAGATGCTGCAGCGCGTCGGCCAGCAGCGGCGGAAAATTCCAGCGCCGTGCCAGGCCTGCGCTGACATGGCTGTATGCGTAGCCGCACAGCCGCATCTCCAGTTCGGCACGGCGCGGGTCCAGCGGGCCGACCAGCTCGGAGATGGTGGCCGCACGGCCGGGGTCGATCATGTGCATGGCCAGCTCGCCCAGCCCGTGCAGCAGGCCTGCCGCGTAGGCCGCCGTGGGGCTGGCCTGCACCGTGCCGGCCAGCGCGCGGGCCACGCGTGCGGCATCCACGCTGTAGCGCCAGAAGGCCGGCATGGCCACGCCCGGCACGGCATGCGTGCCCACGCCCAGCGGCATGCCCCGCACGATCTGGCGCAACTGCGCGGGCGCCAGCAGGGCCAGCGCCTCCGGAATGCCGGTGACACGGCCCGCCATGCCGAAGACCGGGCCGTTGGCCTGCGCCAGCAGCCCGGCAGCCAGCGCGGGATCGGCCGCGAACAGCTGGCTCAGCCGGCGCAGGCTGGGCTGCTCGGGCACCAGCTCGCGCAGCAGCAGCGCGACAATGCGCGGCTGCGCCGGCAGGGCCAGCGTCTGGGTCAACAGCGTCTGCAGATCCAGTGCGTGCGCAGCCATCGCGTTTCCTGCCTTGCCCTGCCCGGCCTTACTTGCGGGTCTGCAGTTTGGCGAAGGCCGAGGCCATGGCCGACTGCTGCGCCGGCTCGGGCGCGCGGCGCTGGCCGCCCTGATGGCCCTGGCTGCCCCGGCCTGCGCTCTCGAAGCGGTTGTCACGGGGGCCGTCGCGGCGCGCGGGCGCCGCATCCAGCTTCATGGTCAGGCTGATGCGCTTGCGCGCCACATCGACCTCCAACACCTTGACCTTGACGATCTGGCCGGTCTTGACGACCTCACGCGCGTCCTCGATGAACTTGTGGCTCATCTGGCTGACGTGGACCAGGCCATCCTGGTGCACGCCCAGGTCCACGAAGGCGCCGAACTGGGCCACGTTGCTGACCGTGCCCTCCAGCGTCATGCCTTCCTTGAGGTCCTTGATGTCTTCCACGCCGTCATTGAAGCGGGCGACGACGAAGTCCGGGCGCGGATCGCGGCCGGGCTTTTCCAGCTCGCCCAGGATGTCCTTGATGGTGATGGCACCGAACTGCTCATTCACGAACTGCTCGGCCTTCAGGCCCTTGAGCACCTCGGAGCGGCCCATGAGCTGGTCCACGCTCTTGCCCGTGGTGGCAATGATGCGTTCGACCACGGGATAGGTTTCCGGGTGCACGCCCGTCATGTCCAGCGGGTTGTCGCCGCCGCGGATGCGCAGAAAGCCTGCGGACTGCTCGAAGGTCTTGGCGCCCAGGCCAGCCACGTCCATCAGCTGCTTGCGGCTCTTGAAGGAGCCGTTGGCATCGCGCCAGCGCACCACCGACTTGGCCACGCTGCCCGACAGGCCCGAGACGCGCGACAGCAGCGGCGCCGAGGCCGTGTTCAGGTCCACGCCCACGGAGTTCACGCAGTCCTCGACCACGGCATCGAGCTGGCGCGCCAGCTCGCTTTGGTTCACGTCGTGCTGGTACTGGCCCACGCCAATGCTCTTGGGGTCGATCTTGACCAGCTCGGCCAGCGGGTCCTGCAGCCGACGCGCAATGCTGGCGGCGCCGCGCAGGCTCACGTCCACGTCTGGCATTTCCTGCGAGGCGAACTCGCTGGCGGAATACACGGAAGCGCCGGCCTCGCTGACCACGACCTTCTCGATCTGGCGGTCGGCCTTGCTGGCGATCTTGATCAGGTCGGCCGCCAGCTTGTCCGTCTCGCGGCTGGCCGTGCCGTTGCCGATGGCAATCAGGTTGATCTGGTGCTTTTCGGCCAGGCGGGCCAGCACGGCCAGGGAGCCGTCCCAGTCGCGGCGCGGCTCATGCGGGTAGATGGTGGTGGTGTCCACCAGCTTGCCCGTGCTGTCCACCACGGCCACCTTGACACCCGTGCGGATGCCCGGGTCCAGGCCGATGACGGCGCGCTGGCCCGCAGGCGCGGCCAGCAGCAGGTCGCGCAGGTTGTCGCCAAAGACCTTGATGGCCACCTTCTCGGCGTCTTCGCGCAGGCGCGAGAACAGGTCGCGCTCGGTGGACAGGCTCAGCTTGACGCGCCAGGTCCAGGCCACGCACTTGCGGATCAGGTCGTCGCTGGCGCGCTTGGCGTGGCTCCAGCCCAGGTGCAGGGCGATCTTGCCTTCGGCCAGGCTGGGCTGGCCGGGCTCGGGCTCCACGGGAAGAACCAGCTTGGCTTCGAGGATCTCCAGCGCGCGGCCGCGGAACACGGCCAGGGCGCGGTGCGAGGGCACGCGGCCAATCGGTTCGTCGTACTCGAAATAGTCGCGGAACTTGGCGACCTCGGGGTCGTTCTCGTTCTTGGCCTCGATCTTCTTGGAGCGCAGCAGGCCGTCTTCCCACAGCCATTCGCGCAGCTTCTGCACCAGCGCCGGGTCTTCGGCCCAGCGCTCGGACAGGATGTCGCGCACGCCATCGAGCACGGCGAAGGTGGTGGAGAAATCGGGGCCCGGCTTGCCGTCGTCCAGGGTGGTGGCGGGCTTGCAGAAGGCCTCGGCCTCCTTGTGCGGGTCCAGCGTGGGGTCGGCAAACAGCTTGTCGGCCAGCGGCTCGATGCCGAATTCCTTGGCAATCTGGCCCTTGGTGCGGCGCTTTTGCTTGAAGGGCAGGTATATGTCCTCCAGCTCCTGCTTGGTCGGCGCATTGGCAATGGCCAGGCGCAGCGCATCGGTCAGCTTGCCCTGCTCGTCGATGGCCTTGAGCACCGTGCCCCGGCGGTCTTCCAGCTCGCGCAGATAGCCCAGGCGTTCGTCGAGCTGGCGCAATTGCGCGTCGTCCAGGCCGCCGGTCACTTCCTTGCGGTAGCGGGCGACGAACGGAACCGTGGCTCCGCCATCAAGCAATTCGACCGCAGCACCCACTTGCTGCGGCTTGACATTCAGTTCTGCGGCGATTTGGCCAATGATTTTTTGCATTCGAGAGGCGCCCCGTGGCGTGGAATCCGGAAAGCGGCCAAGTGTGCCACACGCGATTCGGGCCGGGCCGCTCACGGCCCGCCCGCAAATGCAAGCATTTCTTGCAGGCCAATGAATTCAAGGGCTTGCAACATGAAGCCGGAAGGGCGCGGGAATGGCCGATAGGACAAGCCCGGCTTTCAGGGCCGCACATCCACGATCTGCATCATTCCCAGGTCCTCATGGTCCAGCGCATGGCAATGCCAGACGAACTTGCCGTGGAAATCCGCGAACCGCATGCGAAAGGTGATGCTGCCCTTGGTGACCCCCGCCGCCCCGCTGCTGCCCGTGCCCGGCGGCACGGGCAGGGTGTCGGCCCAGAACGGCGTCACCGGCGCGCCGTTGACCCTGACCACATAGCAATCGTTGACGTGGATGTGAAAGGGATGCGGGTAGCCGTTGTAGTTGTAGATCGTCCACTCCTCCACCGCATTGAAGGGCACGGTCTGCACAGGCGTGAGGCTGGAATGGATGGGCGACATGCCCAGCGGCATGGCCTCGGTGCCCACCGCAAACACCGATCGGTTGCCGCCCACCTTCAGCACCCAGCTTTCGCCGGTCGGCATGGGCGCCAGGGCCGGGTCGCGCACGCCCTTGTCCTCGTCGTCGGCCAGCACGGCCAGGCGCAGGACGCGCTGCACGCCACCATGGCTGGCCAGTTCGGCATCGGTGATGGGCGTGTAGTCGCCGGGCCGGCGCAGCAGGGCCGGGTCGGGCACGCGGGCCTGCACGGGCTCGCCCTGCACCACCACCCGGGCCAGCACCTCCTCGAAGGGCTCGTTGCCGCTTGGCCGGTGAAAGGACGGGCACGCGGCCGCGCGCAGGAAATACTCGCCCGGCGCCATCGATGCCTGCACCACCATGGACAGGCGCCCGCCCGGGTAGATGTAGTTGCCGGGCCAGTCGCGCATGTCCAGCGGCTGCCCGGCCGTCTGCCGGCTCAGCGGCCGGTAGATGCCGCCGTAATGGTTGCCGTCGCGGCCATAGACATTCATCACATGCCCGTCGAGCACGGGATGCAGCGGGTAGAACGACGAAGGATTGACGATGTGCCAATGCTGCACCTCGCCGGGCCGCATCACGATGGTGGGCTGGTAGGCGCCGTTGAGCAAAAAGGCGCCGGCCGGATTCTGCATCGAGTCTTCCAGCGTATCGGTGCGGCCCTTGGCGTTGACGGTGAGCTTGTGGGCGAACAGCACGCGCTCGCGCATGTTCACGCTGGCACGGAACGGGTCCTGCGCATCGGCCACGATGATGGCGCCGAACATGCCGCTGGAGACCTGGGCATTGGTGGCGCCGTGCAGATGCGGGTGGTACCAGTAGATGCCGCAACTGTGGTCGTCGGGCAGATGGATCTCGTGGTAGCGCGTGGCGCCGGGCGCGATGCCGGCATCCGGCCCGTCCACCACGTAGTCGCCAAACACGCCGGGCCGTATCTCGCGCGGGTCCACGTGCAGGCCGTGGAAATGCATGTTGGTGCTGTTCTGGTGGTTGAGCAGCGCCCAGTCCGAGCCCTGGGGCGAGGCCGGCAGCTGGTTGTGCACCCACATCTTCAGCGTGTCGCCGGGGCGCAGCCACAGCGTGGGCGCCGTGTATCGCCCATTGAAGCTGCGCAGCTCCAGACGCCGCCCGGGCTGCCGATCGGCCGGATAGCGGGCCCAGCGCGCAATGTCGCTGTCCGGCAGGTCCATGTCCATGGATGCATAGCCCACGTTCAGGTGCAGCTCCAGCACGCCGTTGACGGAGCGCAGCGCCTGCGGCTCGGGCAGATCGTCGCGCGGACCGCCTCCACCGCCGCAGCCGGGCAGCACGGCGCCCGCCGTCAGCAGGGCGCCCCATTGCAGCAGCGCCCTGCGGTTCAGGCCCGGGGCGGGCATTGAATGTTCCTGTTGCAGATGCTTCACAGGGCCTCCTTTGCCGTGCCGGCGATTGCGTTGGTTTCAGTCAGGTCATTGAGGGCGTGCAGGGCCAGCGCATGGGGGCGGGACTGGGCCTGGGCCCCGTCCTCGCCCTGGCAGGCGCCATGGCGGTTGTCGCCCCAGGCCCAGCAGCGCCCGCCGTGCTCCAGCGCCAGCACATGCGTGCCGCCCACGCTGATCTGCTGCACCGCCGCCAGGCCGGGCACGGCGTGAAAGCCCGCGCGGGGTGCCGCATCGCCCTGGCCCAACTGGCCCAGGCCATTCCAGCCCCAGGCCAGCACCTGCCCGCCCTGCGTGGTCGCCGCCGAAAAATGCAGGCCCGCCGCCAGACTGCTGAGGCGCTCAGGCACGGCAATGCGCACGGGGCCGGGACTGTAGGCCGCCTGCAGCCCCTGGTCCAGCTGGCCCTGGTGGTTGGAGCCCCAGCCCCACAGCCGCCCCTTCTCATCCAGCGCCAGGCTGTGCGTGGCGCCCGCCGCCACCGCCACCACGGCCGCAGCGCCCTGCGGCAGCACCACGCGCTGCGCACGGCTGCGCTGCACCAGATCGCCCTGCCCCAGTTGGCCGGCCGCATTGGCGCCCCAGGACCAGACCTGCCCCCTGGCGTCCAGCGCCAACGCATGGCCCATGCCCACGGACACGCTGCGCACGGAGGGCAGGCCCTGCACGCGCTGCGCACCGGGCATGGCGTCCGACCATCCCCAGAGTGCGCCTTCGCGGTCCTGCACATAGGCCTGCTGCTCACCCGCCCAGATGCGCCGCACCCCGGCGTCCTGCCGGCCCAAGGCCAAAGGCCTGGGCACGGCGCCCACGGCATCGCGGACCTGGGGCGCAACGGCATAGGCCTGGCCATCCGCCCAGGCCAGCAGCGAATGGCCCGCGTCCACCAGCCCCTCCCAACGCGTGCCACGGGGGCTCAGGCGCTGGGGCACGGGCTGGGAAAAGCTGCGGTGGCCGATGCGCGTGGCATCGGGCGCACAGACCCCGGCAGCATCCACGCCTTCGGGCAGGGTGCGCAACACCTCCAGATTGCCCCAGGCGAATACGCCCTCCGATGTGATGAGCACGGACCGCTGCGGGCCCGCCACTACCTGTTCTATGGTCAGCATCACCCTCTCCTTTGCGTGTTTTGCGTGTTTCGCGTGTCTTGGGGCACCCCGACACGGCGGTACAGCTGCCCGTGAGGTGTCAGTGCGGATTGTTCAAAGGAAGCGGGTGGGTGGCAATCACTGAAAACTGTGATTCCTCAAGAGCGCCTTAGGCTCCGTCAATCGATCCCGCCCCAGGCCTGCGACGCGGCATTGGCCTCCAGGCACATCGCCATCGCGGCCGGGGCCTGCGTGGCCTGAGTGCCTACGCGGGCTGCGCTGGCGCAGCGGCATCATGGACAATCCATGCTCCAGCCCATGCAAGACGATCTGTTTGGCGCGCCGCCCTCGCCGCCGCCTTCCCCACCCTCTTCCGCTCCGGTCCCGCCTGCCGCCAGCGCGGCGCCTGGCGGCCGCAAGCCGGCACCGCGCAAGGCCGTCGGCGCCGTGCAGCTGGCGCCCCAGGCACTGCAATGGCAGGCGCTGGCGGACCAGCTTCCGCAGGGCTTGCGCATGGGGGTCTCCACCTGGTCCTATCCGGGCTGGGAAGGTTTGATCTGGGATGGCGCCTATGACAAAAGCGTGCTCGCCAAGAAGGGACTGGAGGCCTATGGCCGGCATCCGCTGATGCGAACGGTCTGTGTGGACCGCAGCTTCTGGAGGCCGTTGACGGCCAGCCAGTACCTGGCCTTCGCGGGCCAGGTGCCGGCCGATTTCCGCTTCGTGGTCAAGTGCCCTTCGGTGGTCACCGATGCGCAGGTCCGCGACGAGGATGGCAAGGGCATGTCGCTGAACCCCGTGTTCCTTCAACCCGATCTGGCCGTGACCAGCTTCGTCGAGCCCACGCTCGAAGGGCTGGGCGAGCAGCTCGGCGTGCTGGTGTTCCAGCTCAGTCCCATGACCTGGGGCCTGCTGAGCCGTCCCACCGAACTGCTGGCGCGGCTGCAGGCCATGCTGGACGCGGTGCGAGCGGCGCTGGCCGCCCATCCGCTGGGCGCGCAGATCATCGTGGCGGTGGAAGTGCGCGACCCGGAGCTTTTGACGCCCGAGCTGGCGGACACGCTGCGCGCTGCAGGCGCCACCTTCTGCCTGGGGCTGCACGGCAAGATGCCGCCCATCGAAGAGCAATTGGTTTTTCTGCGCGGGCTGTGGCCCACCCCGCTGGTCTGCCGCTGGAACCTGAACCGCGAGTTCGGTGCCTACGGCTATCCCGATGCGCAAAAGAAGCACGATCCCTTCGACGAGATCCGCACGCCCGATGTGCACACGCGCTCCATCCTCGCCAAGACCATCGATGGCATCACCAGCCGCGGGCTGCCCGCCTTCGTGACGGTGAGCAACGATGCCGAAGGCTGCGCGCCGCGCTCCATCGCGCTGCTGGCCGAGGCCGTGGTGCAAGCGCAGGCGGCCCGGATTCAGCGCTTGCCGTAGGCGCGCTCCACGCGGGCCACGCGCAACTCATAGTGCTCGTACCAGGCGTCCTTGCCCAGTTGCTGGGCGACCAGGTGCTCGGCATCCTGCTTCCAGCGCGCAATGGATTCGGCCGTGGACCAGTAGGACACGGTGATGCCGAAACCGTCCTCGCCGCGCGTGCTTTCCGCGCCCAGGAAGCCTTGCTGCTGCGCGGCCAGGTCCACCATGCGCTGGGCCATGAGGCCGTAGCCATCATCGTCGTCACGCGTCCTGCGCGACGAGAAGATGACGGCGTAGTAAGGCGGCTCGGGGGTGTTGGCAAAGGGGCTCATCGTGGTCGGGGCGGCATGTTCTGCGGGACCGCGCAATACACCGCCCGCGCTCAGGAATTCGCCGGTGCCGAGGCGGACGACGCCTGCACCTGCTCGCCGCCCAGCACCTTCCACAGCGTGACGCGGTTGAGCTGCTCGGACAGGCGCAGGCCGATCAGGGTCTGCTGGGCCGTGTAGAGGCTGCGCTGCGCATCCAGCACGGTCAGGTAGTTGTCCACGCCGGCCTTGAAGCGGGCCTCCGACAGGTCAAAGGCCTTTTGCGTGGCGGCGACCATGCTGGTCTGGGCGGCCAGGCGCTCGTCCCACTGCGCGCGATCGGCCAGCACGTCGGCGGTTTCGCGGAAGGCCGTCTGCACGGCCTTCTCGTACTGGGCGATGGCGATGCGCTGGTTGGCCTCGGCCACCTGCACGCCCGCACGGTTGCGGCCACCATCGAAGATGGGCAGGCGCACCAGGGGGATGAAGCTCCAGGTGCTGCTGCTGCCGCCAAAGAGGCCATCGAGCTCGCGGCTGCCCGATCCCACGCTGGCCGTGAGGCTGATGGTGGGGAACATGGCAGCGCGTGCGGCGCCGATGTTGGCCTCCATGGCGCGCAGGTTGTTCTCGGCGGCCTGGATGTCGGGGCGCACCAGCAGCACGCTGGAGGGCAGCGGCGCCGGCACGGGCTGCAGCGCGGCCGCGGGCCGGGCATCGGCGCGCAGCGTGGCGGCGCCGGGCAGCAGGGCCTCGGGCAACGGGCCGCCCACCAGCAATTGCAGGGCGTTGCGGTCACGCTCCACCTGGGAGGTGAAGCTGGCCACGTCGCCGCGCGCCGTGTCCACCGTGGTCTGGTTCTGGGCCAGCACCAGGCCCGATGTGGAGCCAATCTCGTGCATGCGCCGCGTCAGCTCGTAGGCCTTCTCGCGGCTGGCCAGGGTGTCGCGCGCCAGCTGCAGGCGGGCCTGGTCGGCCGCCAGCGTGAGCCAGCCGTTGGCCACATCGGCCACCAGGCCGATCTGCACATTGCGCCGGTTCTGCTCGCTTTGCAGGAACTGCTGCAGCGCCGCCTCACTGAGGTTGCGCACGCGGCCCCACAGGTCGATCTCATAGCTGGCAAAGCCCAGCTGGGCCGTGTACTGGGTGCTGACCGAGGCCGCCTGGGTGGCGCTGGTCATGCCGGCGGCCGTGCGCGCACGGCTGGCCTGGGCCTGGGCGGTGACGCTGGGCAGCAGGTCGGCGCGCGTGATGCCGTACTGGGCACGCGCGCGCTCGATGCTTTCCACGGCCACGCGTAGGTCGCGGTTGTTGGACAGGGCCAGCGCAATGACCTCGCGCAGCTGCTGGGACTGCACCCAGCCCAGCGCGGCGGCGGCCTGCAGGCTGGCCTCGTCGGCCTGGGCCGGCGTTGCGGCCGTGCTGCCCACGGTATCGGGCACGGGCATGTCGGGCGTGCGGTGCTGCGGCGCGAGGTTGCAGCCGGTCAGCAGCGCCGCCAGCGCCGCCGCTGCGGCCAGTGCGGAGACATTCGTTGGGCGCCTCATGCTGCGCTCTCCTTTGCGGTATGCGGTGAATCAGGTGATCCGGCAGTGGGCTGGGGCGCGTCGTCCTCGGTGCGCGAATGGCTCTTGAACCAGCTGCGGATCAGCAGGAAGAACACGGGCACCAGGAAGATGCCCAGCACCGTGGAGGCCAGCATGCCGCCGAGCACGGCCGTGCCGATGGCATTGCGCCCGCCCGCGCCGGCCCCCGTGCCGATGGCCAGCGGAATGACGCCGAAGCCGAAGGCCAGCGAGGTCATCAAGATGGGACGCAGGCGCAGGCGCACGGCCGAGACCACGGCGTCGAAGATGCTCTTGCCCTGCTCCTGCAGCTGCACCGCGAATTCCACGATCAGGATGGCGTTCTTGGATGCCAGGCCCACCGTGGTCAGCAGGCCTACCTGGAAGTACACGTCGTTGGTCAGTCCGCGCGTGTAGGTGGCGGCCAGCGC
Source organism: Delftia sp. SD018 (assembly GCF_017355445.1). Classification (NCBI taxonomy): domain Bacteria; kingdom Pseudomonadati; phylum Pseudomonadota; class Betaproteobacteria; order Burkholderiales; family Comamonadaceae; genus Delftia; species Delftia sp. SD018. The sequence goes on along the minus strand of NZ_JADDRN010000019.1, from coordinate 22,213 downwards.
GCCCACCACGCCCAGCGGCACGGCAAGCATCACCGACAGCGGCACGGTCCAGCTTTCGTACAGCGCCGCCAGGCACAGGAACACGAAGAGGATGGAGATGGCGTACAGCAGCGGCGCCTGAGCGCCGGACTGGCGCTCCTGCAGCGAGGCGCCGGTCCACTCGTAGCCTATGCCGGCCGGCAGGGTGCGCAGGATGTCCTCCACGATCTGCATGGCCGTGCCCGAGCTGACGCCGGAGGCGGCGCGGCCTTCCATTTCGTAGGCCGGGTTGCCGTTGTAGCGCATGAGCTGGGGCGAGCCGTAGGCCCAGTAGCTGCTGGAGAACGAACTGAACGGCACCATCTCGCCCTTGGCGTTGCGCACCGTCCATTTGGCGATGTCCTGGGGCAGCATGCGGTGCGGCGCATCGCCCTGGATGTAGACGCGCTTGACGCGCTCGTTGTTCAGGAAGTCGTTGACATAGGTGCCGCCCATGGCGCTGGACAGCACGCTGTTGATGTCGGTGTACGACAGGCCCAGTGCGGCGGCCTTGCGGTCGTCGATGTCCAGGCGCAGCTCGCTGGCGTCTTCCAGGTTGGTCATGCGCAGATTGGTGAGCTCGGGTCGCTTGCGGGCCTCGGTCAGGAATTTCTCCTTGGCCTCCAGCAGCGCCTGGTGACCCAGGCCGTTTATGTCCTTGATCATGAAGTTGAAGCCCGAGCTGGAGCCCAGGCCGCGCACGGCCGGCGGCAGCACGACCAGCACGCGCGCATCGCGGATGGAGGACAGGTCTTTGGTCGCGCGGTGCGCGATCTCGGAGGCCGACTGGCCGGGCAGCGGACGCTCCTCCCAGGTCTTCAGCCGCACGAAGGCGCGTGCCGAGGCCTGGTCGCCGTTCAGGCCCGAGACCTGGTAGAAGCTCACCACGTCGGGCTGCTTGGCAAAGTAGTCGCGCACCTCGTCGAGCACGCCCTGCAGCCGCGTATCGGCCGCGCCCGAAGGCAGGTTGATATTGACGAAGACGAAGCCCTGGTCCTCGTCCGGCAGGAAGGAAGTGGGCAGGCGCGCCATCAGCAGCCAGACCACGCCGCAGACGGCCAGGAAGATCAGCATCATGCGCTTGGCGCGGCGCAGCGAGTAGGCCACCGTGCCCTGGTAGCGCGCGGCCGTGGCGTCGAAATGGTGGTTGAACCAGCGGAAGAACCGGTCATTCACCCCCAGGATGCCGCTGCGGATGGGGCGGTCATGCCGTGCCCCGCCCCCTGCGGGCGGCTTGAGCAGCGTGGCGCACAGCGCCGGCGTCAGCGTCAGCGCCACGAACACCGACAGCGCCATGGCCGCGACGATGGTGATGGAGAACTGCCGGTAGATCACGCCCGTGGAGCCGCCGAAGAAGGCCATGGGCACGAACACGGCCGACAGCGTCACGCCGATGCCCACCAGGGCCGGCGTGATCTCGCGCATGGACTGGCGCGTGGCCTGCTTGGGCGACATGCCCGTCTCGTGCATCACGCGCTCGACGTTCTCCACCACGACGATGGCATCATCCACCAGCAGGCCGATGGCCAGCACCATGGCGAACATGGTCAGCGTATTGATCGAGTACCCGGCCAGCGACAGCACGCCGAAGGTGCCCAGCAGCACCACGGGCACGGCGATGGCGGGGATCATCGTGGCGCGGAAGTTCTGCAGGAAGATGAACATCACGATGACCACGAGGATCATGGCCTCGCCCAGCGCGCTGACCACTTCCTTGATGGAGGCGCGCACGAAGGGCGTGGAGTCCGAGCTGACGAAGTAGTCGATCTCGTTGGGGAAGAACGGCTTGAGCTCGGCCAGCTTGGCGGCGATGGTGTCGGCCACCTGCATGGCATTGGCGCCATCGGCCAGCACGATGCCCATGCCCGCGCCGGGCAGGCCGTTGAGCTTGGCCTTGATGGTCAGGTTGTCGGCTCCCAGCTCCACGCGGGCCACGTCCTTCATGAGCACCACCGAGCCGTCCAGCGAGGACTTGAGCACGATATCTTCGAACTGCTCCACCGTCTTGAGCTTGGTGCGCGCCGTGATGGTGGCGTTGAGCTGCTGGTCGGAGACGGCGGGCAGCGCGCCCAGCTGGCCGGCCGAGACCTGGGCGTTCTGCGAGTTCAGCGCATTGACCAGGTCCGACGGCATCAGCGCGTACTTCTCCATCTTGGCCGGGTCCATCCAGATGCGCATCGCATAGTTGGTGCCGAAGACGTTGACATCGCCCACGCCGTCGAGGCGGCCGATCACATCGACCAGGTTGCTGGTCAGGTAGTCGCCGATGTCGACCGCGGTCATGGCCGGGTCCTTGGAGAAGAAGCTGTAGGTGACCAGGAAGTCCTGGCCGCCCTTGTTCACGAACACACCCCGGCTCTTGACCGCATCAGGCAGGCGGTTCACGGCGGACTGCAGCTTGTTTTGCACCTGCACCTGGGCCACGTCGATGTTGGTGCCCGGCGCAAAGGTCAGCGTGGTGCGCGCGCGGCCCGAGGCGTCGGACGTGGAGCTCATGTAGAGCATGTTGTCGATGCCCTTGAGCTGCTGCTCGATGATCTGGGTCACCGAGTTCTCGACCGTCTCGGCCGAGGCGCCCGTGTACTGCGCACCGATGGTCACGCGCGGCGGCGCGATGTCGGGGTATTGCTCCAGCGGCAGCGTGAAGATGGACAGCGCGCCGCCCAGCATGATGACGATGGCGATGACCCACGCGAAGATGGGCCGGTTGATGAAGAACTGAGCCATGTGACGGGTTCCTGCGGCTTAGCCGGCGGCCGGAGCAGGAGCCGCTGCCGGTGCTGGTGCAGGAGCTGTAGCAGGCGCCTTGTCCGCAGCGCCAGGTGCTGCCGGCCCTTCTGCCGGCTTGCCCTTGCGGGCCTGGGCCTTGGCGCGCAGGTCCACCTCCACGGCGCGCACCTTGTCGCCGGGCTTGATGCGCTGGAAGCCATCGACCACCACGCGTTCGCCGGCCGACAGGCCGTCCTGCAGCAGCCACATATTGCCCACGGCACGGTCGATGTTCACGGGCCGGCGCTCGATCACGTCGTCGGCCTTGGCCACCAGCACGCTGGCCTTGCCGGTCAGGTCGCGCGTCACCGACTGCTGGGGCACCAGCAGCGCCTCGGGCGCCAGGCCCGTGGGCAGCAGCGCCTGCACATACATGCCCGGCATGAGAACCCCCTGCGGGTTGGGCACCACGGCGCGCAGCGTCACGCTGCCCGTGGTGGCATTGACGATCACGCCGGCAAATTGCAGCTTGCCCTGGTGGCTGTAGTCCGTGCCATCGTCCAGGCGGATGCGCACGGCCACCTTGTCGCCCTCCACCTTCTGGAAGCGCCCGGCATCCCAGTCGCGCTTGAGTTGCAGCAGCTCGCTGGTGGACTGGGTGAAGTCCACATACATGGGGTCCAGCTGCACGATGGAGGTCAGCGCCTCGGTCTGGTTGGCCGTCACCAGCGCGCCCGGCGTCACGGTGGACAGGCTGATGCGCCCGCTGATGGGCGCCTCGATGCGGCTGTACTTGAGGTTGATGCGCGCGGTCTCCAGATTGGCCTTGGCCACGGCCACGTCAGAGCGCGACTGGGCGGCAGCGGCCTGGCTTTCCTCGAAGGCCTGCTGGCTGATGGCATCGATCTTGACCAGCTCGGCGTTGCGCCGCGCCGTGGCCTCCAGCGTGCGGGCGCTGGCCTCGGACTTGGCCACGGCCGCCTGGGCGCTGGCCTCGGTGGCGCGCAGCGAGGCCGCGTCGATCTGGTAGAGCTGCTGGCCCTGGCGCACCAGGGCGCCCTCGGTGAACAAGCGCTTTTGCACGATGCCCGATACCTGGGGCCGCACCTCGGCGGTCAGCGAGGCGCGCGTGCGGCCCGGCAGCGTGGCGTCCAGCTGCTGGCTCTGCTTTTGCAGCGTGACCACGCCCACCTCGGTCGCGGCCTTGGCCGTGGCGGCAGGTGCGGCATCCTTCTTGGAGCAGGCCGCAAGGCTTGCGGCCAGCGCCAGTGCGCACAGCACGGCGGTGCCGGTGCGCCGGCCGCCGGCCGGCGAGGCGGAAGCTTGTACGTGCCCTGCGCCGGGCTGGGAATCGGAAGGCGCCGCAAGGCGCGGGCTCGGCGAAAAGGGCACGTCAGAAATCATGGGAGCAGCGAAGTCGTTGGGGGCATCGCACGATTGTGCAGTGCCCATATTTCTTGTTTGTAAAGCGGATGGCATGCCACCGAAATCTCCTGGCAAGTCCATCCAGGATGATGCATGTGTCGGAGCGCGCCGACACATGCAAGTTCAATGCCATTTACGGGCCTGTTCAGTGCTTAGGCACGGGTGCCGTGCGCACGCGCAGCAGGCTGAACACGCCCGCCATGGCCGCAAAGCAGCCCGCCACGGCCAGGGCCACGATTTCGGCATGGCCGCCATGTCCGCCCGCGAAGGTGAAGATGGTGGCCAGCACCACGGCGCCCAGGGTCTGCCCCGTGAGCCGCGCCGAACTCAGCATGCCGCCGGCCGCGCCGCTGCGCGCCAGAGGCGCCGTGGTCACGATGGTGTGGTTGTTGGGCGACTGGTACAGCGCAAAGCCGCTGCCCGCCAGCAGCATGCGCCAGACCATGTCCACGGTCGAAGGCGCATCGGGCATGGCCGCCAGCGCCCACAGCCCGCAGGCGAACATGGCCATGCCGATGCCGCCCAGCAGCCCGTCCGCATAGCGGCCGATGAGCCGGCCCGCGATGGGCGCCGTCAGCACCGTGGCCAGCGGCCAGGCCGTGATCAGCAGCCCGGCCTCGATGGGCGACATGCCGTGCGACTCCAGCAGCAGGAACGGCAGCGCCAGGTAGGCCAGCATCTGCGCGCAAAAGGCGCTGACCGATCCGCACATGGACAGCGCAAACACCGGAATGCGCAGCAGGTCCACCGGCAGCAGCGGCGCGGGCAGGCGCCACTGGCGGCGCACATACCAGGCGCCCACCAGCAGGCCCGCGCCCAGCAGCCACCAGCCCGAAGGCAGGGAAGAATCGGCACCGCCGGCGCGCACGCCCAGCTGCTCGCCGCCCAGGAAGATCAGGCTGAACATGAGGATGTTGAGCAGCACATCCAGCGGCGACAGCCGCGCCCCTGCATGGCCGGCCACGGCATTGGCAGGCAGCGCGCGGCGCCCCAGCCACAGCGTGAACAGGCCCAGCGGCAGATTGGCCGCAAACAGCCAGGGCCAGCTGGCCACCGACAGAATCGCCGCCGCCACCGAGGGCCCGGCCATGGATGCCGTCGCCACCACCAGCGAATTCACGGCCATGCCCCGCCCCAGCAGGGCACGCGGATAGATCAGCCGCACCAGGGCGGCGTTGACGCTCATCACACCCGCAGCGCCCAGGCCCTGCAGCGCCCGCGCCGCCACCAGCGTGGGCAGCGACGTGGCCAGCATGGCCGCCAGCGAGGCCACGGAAAACACCAGCATGCCCACCAGGTACACACGGCGGTAGCCCAGGCGTTCGCCCAGGGCCGCCAGCGGCAGCAGCAGCACCAGGCTGGCAAGCTGGTAGGAATTGACCACCCACAGCGTATGGGCCGAGCTGGCCTGCAGCTCGCGCGCCATGGCAGGCAGTGCCAGATTGACCAGGGTGCTGTCCAGCACCGACAGCGTCAGCCCCAGGATGATGACCAGCATCGCCTGGCCGCGAGGGCCTGACGGAAGTCCATCGTGGACAGGCGCAGCCTCTGCCGCGGGTGCCAGGCTCATGAATGGTCCTTTGCGCCCACGCGATGGGCACGCGCACCGCCCAGCGTGATCCAGGCCAGGGCCACACCGATCAGCGCGCCCGTGGCCATGCCCACCACCATGGGCAGGGGCTTGCCCGTGGAGAACAGGCCCACGATCTGCATGGCCGCAGCGCCCGACAGCATCTGCAGCGTGCCCAGCAGCGCCGAGGCCGTGCCGGCAATGGCGCCGTGCTCCTCCAGCGCCAGCACCGAGGTCGTCGGAATCACCAGCCCCATCAGCGCGCTGGCCACAAAGTACAGGCCGATCAGCACGGCCAGCCGCTCACCGCCCAGCAGGTAGTACGACAGCAGCGACAGCATCACCAGGCCCGAGCCGGTGGCCGCCACCTTGACCACGCGCACCAGGCCGAAGCGCTGGCCCAGCCAGCCCGTGAACTGCGCCGCGCCGATGAAGGCGATGGCGTTGAGCCCGAAGGCCAGGCTGTACTGGGTGGAGCTCAGTCCGTAGTAATTGATCAGCACAAAGGGGGAGCCAGCCAGGTAGACGAAAAAGCCCGCCATGGCGCAGCCGCCGATGAAGACCAGGCCCAGGTAATGCCAGTCGCGCAGCAGCACGCCATAGGCGCGCAGTGCGCCGGCCACGCTGCTGTCCAGCCGCGCGGCGGCCCCGCGCGTTTCCTTCAGGCCCATGAACACGGCCACCAGGCCGATCACGGCCGCCACGGCCACGGCCCAGAACACGCCGCGCCAGCTGCTGACGGCGATCACGCCGCTGCCGGCCAGCGGCGCCAGGATGGGAGAGACGCTGAACACCAGCATCAGCAGCGACATCATGCGGGCCGCCGCGTGGCCGGTGTGCAGGTCGCGCACCACGGCGCGCGGCACGGCCATGCCGGCGGCCGCGCCCAGGCCCTGGATGAAGCGCAGCACCACCAGCGTCTCGATGCTGGTGGCCATGGCGCAGCCCACGCTGGCCAGCGCGAACACGGTCAGGCCGAAGTACAGCGGCGGCTTGCGCCCCACCATGTCCGAGACCGGCCCGTACAGCAGCTGGCCCACGCCCAGCGAGAGGAAGAAGGCCGTCAGGCTGGCCTGCACCGCGCCCACCTGGGCACCCAGGCTGCTGCCGATCTGGGGCAGCGCGGGCAGGTACATGTCGATGGCAAACGGACCGATGGCCGAGAGCAGGCCCAGGATCAGCACCAGGCGCAGTGTGTGGGAATCAGGGGAAGCGGGAGAAGAGGAAGGCATAGACGCAGACATAGACGCGCCATTGTGGCGGCAAGCGCGCGGGGCTGCAGGAGGCTGCTCACATTTCCTGGGCATGCAGCCCCGCGCACCTGACGGTGGCGGCTTGCCGTGGCACAAATTCAGAAGCCCGCAATCCTGTTACGCTCTGAAACGAGATTGCCACCCGAGAGGCCAGCCCACCTTTTCATCGCTGCAACTGCCATCGCCACTGCAACACACCATGCGCCCATCCCTGCCTTCCCTTCCACCGGCCCTGAATGCATTGCCAGGGCCCCTGCTCGCCGCCCTGCTGCTGGGTGTCTGCACGCTGGGTTCTGCCCAGGCAGCGCAGCGAGAGACACAGCAGGAGGCACAGCGCGGCCCCAGGCCCGGCGCCGCTCCTGTGCTGGAAGTATCCGAAGACGGCCGCGACGTGATCGACCGGCGCGCCCGCCTGCTGTGGCCACGCTGCGTGGAAGGCATGCAGTGGAATGGCAAGACCTGCACGGGCCTGCCTGAGCTGTTCACGCACAAGCAGGCGCAGGCCCTGGCCGCCGAGCTGGCCAAGCAGGACGGCGTGCGCTGGCGGCTGCCGCGCGTCAACGAGATGCGCCGGCTGATCTCGCGCGATATACGGCCGCAAGGCCTGTCGCCCGAGCTGTTCCCGGGCGCACCGCGCGGCTGGCACTGGACGGGCACGGCAGCCGTGAACGCACGGCCCGTCAATCCCTACAACTACAGCAACATCTCGGGCAGCGCCGGTACGCAGCTGTCGGCCCAGCAGGCCTGGGCGATTGACCTCGACAGCCTGGAGACGCGGCCCGACATGGGGCGCGGCAACCAGCTCATGGTGCGGCTGGTGCGGCCCCTGCCCTCCGCGCCGCCCGATGAAAAGGCCGAGGCTCCCGCCAGGCCGGCCCCCCACAGGCCGGACCCGGACGAGGAGGACTGACGCTCAGGCCGCGCGCAGCGAGGCCTTCAAGCTGGCGCCCAGTTCGGGCTTGTGCGCGAACGGGTCGGTGGGATTGCGCCCCTGCACCACATCCTCCATGCGGGTCTGGACCGAGCCCAGCGCCTGCGGATGGCTGTAGATGTAGAACTGGTTGGCCGCAATGGCGTCGAAGACCTTCTGCGCCACATCGGGGGCCGTGACCTTGCCCGAGCCCACAGCCTTCTCGCTCATGGCCTGGCCGATCTTCTGGCTGGCCGTCAGCGGCTGGGCGGCCAGGTGGCTGGGCCGGTTGCGCTCGCTGTGGCTGATGCCCGTGGGCACGAAGAAGGGGCACAGCACGCTGGCGCTGATCTGGTCGGAGACCAGGGCCAGGTCCTGGTACAGCGTCTCGGTCAGGCTCACCACGGCATGCTTGCTGACGTTGTAGATGCCCATGTTGGGAGGCGCCAGCAGGCCGGCCATGCTGGCCGTGTTGACGATGTGGCCCTCGAAGGACGGGTCGGCCTTGGCCGCCTCCAGCATCATGGGCGTGAACAGCCGCACGCCGTGGATCACGCCCCAGAGGTTGACGCCCAGCACCCACTGCCAATCTTCCAGCGTGTTCTCCCAGACCAGCCCGCCCGCGCCCACGCCTGCGTTGTTGAACACGAAGTGCGGCGCGCCGAACTGCTGGCGCACCTCATCGGCCAGGGCCTGCATCTGGGCTGCGTCGGACACATCCACGCGGCGCGCCAGCACGCGCACGCCCTGCCCTTCGAACTCGGCGGCAGCCCTGTCCAGCGCTTCCTGCTGCACATCGACCAGCACCAGGTTCATGCCCAGCTTCGCGCCAATGCGCGCGCACTCCAGGCCGAAGCCCGAGCCCGCGCCCGTCAGCACCGCCGTCTTGCCCTTGAAGTTCTTGATCATTCCCTTGTCTCCTGGTTTTTGTGGTGGTTCAGATCAATTTGACGAGTTGCTTTCCGAAGTTCTTGCCCTTGAGCAGACCCAGGAAAGCGGAAGGTGCGGAGGCAATGCCTTCGGCAATGCTCTCGCGCGGGCGCAGCTTGCCGGTGCCCACCAGGCGGCCCAGTTCCTGCAGCGCCTCGGGCCAGACTTCCATGTGCTCGCTGACGATGAAGCCTTCGATGCGGATGCGGTTGATCAGGATGAGCGCGGGATTGGTCATGGGCAGCGGCGTGCCGTCGTAGCCGGCGATCATTCCGCACAGCGCGATGCGAGCAAAGGCGTTGGTGCGCAGCAGCACGGCATCGAGGATGTAGCCGCCCACGTTCTCGAAGTAGCCGTCGATGCCCTGCGGGCAGGCGTCCTTGAGCGCCTTGGCCATGGTCTTGGTGTCGGGGTGCTCGCGGTAGTCGATGCAGGCGTCGAAGCCCAGCTCCTCGGTGGCGTAGCGGCACTTCTCGGGGCCGCCCGCAATGCCCACCACGCGGCAGCCGCGTGCCTTGGCCAGGGCCGCGAACGCGCTGCCCACGGCGCCCGTGGCGGCGCTGACCACCACGGTCTCACCGGCCTTGGGGGCGATGATCTTCACCAGGCCGTACCAGGCCGTCACGCCGGGCATGCCCACGGCGCCCAGGTAGTGCGACAGCGGCACATGGGTGGTGTCCACCTTGCGCAGCATGCCGGGCGCATCGCCATCGACCACGCTGTACTCCTGCCAGCCGCCCATGCCCACGACCTTGTCGCCAACCGCAAACTTGGGATGGCGGCTTTCCACCACCTCGCCCACGGTGCCGCCGATCATCACCTCGCCCAGCGGCTGGGGCTGGGCGTAGCTCTTGCTGTCATTCATGCGGCCGCGCATGTAGGGGTCCAGGCTCAGGTAGTGGTGGCGCACCAGCACCTGGCCTTCGGCCAGCGCGGGGGTTTCGGTACTGACAAGGCGGAAATTGCTTTCCACGGCTTCGCCCTCGGGGCGGTTGTCGAGCAGGATCTGCTGGTTCACGGGCATGGGAAAACCTCCGGTGGCATCACAAACAATGGAACCAGTTCCCGGTGCTGCCGGGGCTGGCGTGTGGCATTGGGTATCTGGCAGATTCGCCGTGCGGATCAGTCCGTGGCGAGGGTTGTCTCGGCGGCGGCCGGCTTGGCCACGCGCGGCATGTACTTGAACGTTCCGGTCGCATGGCTGCACAGCCGGCCCGAGGCATCGAACACGCGCGCCTCGGTATAGGCCATGGAACGCGTGCGGTGCAGTACCACGCCCTTGGCCACCAGGGGGCCGCGTGCGGGCTGCATGAAGCTGGTCTTCATCTCGATGGTCACGCAGCCCATGTCGCGCTGCAGGCTGCGTGCGGCAACGGCCATGGTCACGTCCAGCAGGGTCATGGTGGCGCCGCCGTGGGTCACGTCAAAGGTGTTCAGGTGCTCGGGACGCGCCTCGAAGCGCAGTTCGGACTCCCCGTCCTCCATGCGGTGCAGGGTGAAACCCAGGTGGTCGACGAAGGGGATGGGGTGGCCAAAATCCAGCACGAAATTCTCCAGTTCAGATCGCAATGCAGGCGAGCATAAGGGCGCCCGAAGGCACCATGGCGCGCGGCGGCCCGATCTGCGGGAAAAACTGTCACCTCGGCAGCAGCGCCGCTGCGGCTCAACCGCCCACCAGGGCGCTGACGCCGCCGTCCACGGCCACCCACTGGCCCGTGATGTGCTTGCCCGCGTCGCTGGCGTACAGCAGGGTCAGTCCCTTGAGGTCCTCGTCGTCGCCCAGGCGGCGCAGCGGGGCGTGGGATTTCATTTCATCCTCGCCCAGGGTCTCGATCAGCACGCTGGCCATCTTGGTCTTGAAGAAGCCCGGGCAGATGGCGTTGACGTTGATGCCGTGCACGCCCCACTCGCCGGCCAGCGCGCGCGTGAAGTTGATGACCGCGCCCTTGGAGGTGTTGTAGGCAATGGTCTTCATGCCCAGCGGGTTGCCGCCCAGCCCTGCGATGGAGGCCAGGTTGATGATGCGCCCGGTCTTGCGCGGGATCATGCTGCGCCGCGCGATCTGCTGGCTCAGCAGGAAGTAGCCGCGCACGTTGAGGTTCATCACCTTGTCCCAGGCGGCCACCGGGTGCTCCTCGGCTGGCGCGCCCCAGCTGGCGCCTGCGTTGTTGATGAGGATGTCCACCTGGCCCAGGCGCTCCAGAGTCTCGGCGGCCAGGCGCTCTATGTCGGCCTCGTTGGCGCAGTCGGCGGCAATCCAGCGGGCGTCGATGCCTGCGGCCTGCAGCTCGGCGGCGGCTTCCTCCAGGTCGGCGGCCTTGCGCGAACTCAGCATGATCCTGGCGCCCGCCTCGCCCAGCGCATGGGCCATCTGCAGGCCCAGGCCGCGCGAGCCGCCGGTCACCAGAGCGGTCTTGCCGGTGAGGTCGAAAAGTTGCTGCACATTGCGAGTCATTCGTCTGTCTCCTGCGCCGGGTCTTGTGTTCCGGTCATGGTTGGAATGGAGGGCGGCCATCCCCAAGCGGAACAGCCTGCAGCGGCGATTGTGCAAGCCGCCCCGCTGTGCCGCATGTCACATGCGTGTCCGGCCCGTCAATCCCCGAACAGCGAGCGCGTGCCGCCCCAGGCCGCGCCTTCGATCTCCAGCATGCGCAGCTTGGTCAGCGCGCCGCCGCCGCCCGAAAAACCGCCCGGCTGGGCGCCGGCAGCCAGCACGCGGTGGCAGGGAATCACGGGCGCAAAAGGGTTGAGGCCCAGCGCCTGTCCCACGGCGCGCGAAAGGCCCACCTCGCCCAACTCGCGCGCAATCTCGCCATAGGTGCGCGTATGGCCGGGCGCAATGGCGCGCGTCAGGTCATAGACACGGCGGTGAAAGTCCGACACGCCGTGCCAGTCCAGCGCCAGCCCGGCCAGATCCGGCAGTGCCTCGCCTGCGGGCAGCATGCGCCGTGATCGCAGATCGGGCAGCACCGGGCCGTCACGCAACTGCTGTGCGCTGGGCGCGGAAGGCTCCAAGGTCCATTCGCCATGGCCCGCCATGAGCACCTGCACGCCGGCGATGGCCTGTGCCACGCTGGCCGGCAGGTCCTCGGCCCGCGCCGCTGCGGCGTAGCTGCCCGGTCTGCGCAATTGCACGCCGCGCAGCATGCGCGTGCGCGTGGCGGCCGGGCCGTCCACCTCGGGCAACTGAAAGGCCACCAGGCCGCAGACGCCCCAGGCCACGCCGCAGGGCCCCACGCGCGTGGCAAACAGCGCGTGGCCCGTGGCTTCGGGGTCCCAGGCCGGGCAGCCCGTGGTCGATTCATTCGTCATGGCGATGGTTTTCTCCTTGCAGGCGATTGTGGCCGGATGGCTGCAGCCGCTGCCCGGCAGCGACCCCACCGGGATAACACTGTAAAAAAACACCGGAAAAATACTGGATGTGCAGCCAGTTAATACTGTATATTTCGCCAGTCATCATCCTCATCTCGTGAACCATGGACATGCAAGAAGCCGCCTTCACCGTCACCTTGTGTGACTACCCCAACCTGCCCGAGCAGGAACGCAACAAGGCCGAGGCACGCTATGCCCGCGTGCTCGAACGCCAGCTCGGCAGCGCCGAGCAGGTCAGTGAAACCCTGTACCTGGTAGAGGGCCTGGAAGACACGCCCCCTGAAGAAATCAGCGACGACGCCAAGCTCGCCTTCGCCCGCTGGATGAAGGCTGCGCGCGCCGCCACCGAGGCCGGCATGCAGGGCCTGGGCGACGGCGAATGCAGTTTCTTCGAGGTGCGGCGCGGCTGGCGGCATTGAGCCTGTCCGCAGCACGGCTGAATGGGGCCTGAAACCAGGTTTGCCCGGGTTTGCCTGGGCTGGGCCCCAAACTGCATACACTGGCAGACCTTTTCGTCGCCCCCTGCCTGGAACCATACGGTTCCACCCGGCACACCCGGCGCCCCTGCCAGATCCAGCCTCTCCCATGCAAGCCCTGCTCGACGCCATCGCCCGGATGGCCCTGCCCTCCGACGCCCAACGCATCTTCCACGGCCGTGGCGGCCTGTACCCGGGCTGCGAGCATCTGGTGCTCGACGCCTTCCCGCCCGTGCTGGTGCTCACCAGCTTCCAGCCGCTGGACGATGACGCCCTGGCCGCCATCGGCACAGCGCTGTCACTGCGCTGGAGCGAACTGGCACCGGACCAGCCCCTGAACTGGGTCTACCAGCTGCGCCAGCCCGCCGCGCCCGCCGAGACACGGCTCATGGCCGGCGAGGTGCCTGACCCCCACATCGTCACCGAGGCCGGCACGCGCTACCGCGTGCAGGTGCTGCGCGGCCAGAACCACGGCCTGTTCCTGGACATGGCCGAAGGCCGGCGCTGGGTGCACGCGCATGTCGCCAACCATCCCGAGCACCGCCACGGCATCAAGGTGCTCAACCTGTTCGCCTATACCTGCGCCTTTTCGGTGGTGGCCCTGCAGGCCGGGGCGCGCCACGTGATGAACATGGACATGGCCCAGGGCGCGCTGGCCACGGGCCAGCAGAACCACCGCCTCAACGATCTGTCGGGCGCCAGCTTCCTGGCCCACGACATCTTCAGCAGCTGGGGCAAGATCACGCGCGGCGGGCCCTACCACCTGATCGTGGTGGACCCGCCCAGCTACCAGAAGGGCAGCTTCGTCGCCACCAAGGACTATGCCCGCCTGATGCGCCGCCTGCCCGACCTGCTGCGCCCCGGCGGCCATGTGCTGCTGTGCCTGAACGCGCCGGAGATGGGCACGCAGTTCCTGACATCGCAGATGCAGGAAGTGGCGCCCGAGCTGGAATTCGTCGAGCGCCTGGCCAACCCGGCCACCTTCGCCGACATCGACGCCGAGCGCAGCCTCAAGGTGCTGGTCTACAGGGCGCCCGCAACACCCGCAGCGGCCGACACGGCTTCCTGACCCGCCCGGCCCTTGAGCGCACGGCGCCCCGCATAGACGGCGGCCGGGCCCAGTTCGCGCTCGATGCGCAGCAGCCGGTTGTACTTGGCCGTGCGGTCGGCGCGCGACAGCGAGCCGGTCTTGATCATGGCGCACTGGGCCGCCACGGCCAGGTCGGCAATGCTGGTGTCCTCGGTCTCGCCCGAGCGGTGCGACATCACCACGCCATAGCCGGCGCCATGCGCCAGGCGCAGCACGTCCCAGGTCTCGGTCAGCGTGCCGATCTGGTTGATCTTGACCAGGATGGCGTTGCCCACGCCCCGGGCAATGCCGCCCTCGAACAGGCCGGGGTTCGTGCAGAACACATCGTCGCCCACCAGCTGGCAGCGTCCGCCCAGGCGCCGGCCCAGGGCCTGCCAGCCCTCGATATCGTCCTCGGCCATGCCGTCCTCGATGGAGACGATGGGGTAGTGCTCCACCAGTTGCGCCAGGTAGTCCACCTGCTGCTGGCGGCTGCGCACCAGGCCCTCGCCCGCGTAGCGGTAGCCGTCCTCGCCATGGAATTCGCTGGCCGCAGGGTCCAGCGCCAGGGCGATGTCCCTGCCAGGGCGCAGGCCGGCGCGCTCGATGGCGGCCATCAGGTGGTCCAGCGCCTCCGGCGCGCTGCGCAGGGCGGGCGCAAAGCCGCCCTCGTCGCCCACGTTGACGCTGTGGCCTGCGGCCTTGAGCGCATGGCGCAGCGTGTGAAAGACCTCGGCGCCCATGCGCAGCGCCTCACCGAAGCTGTCCGCCCCCACCGGCAGCAGCATGAACTCCTGGAAGTCCAGCGGATTGTCGGCATGGGCGCCGCCGTTGATGACATTGATCATGGGCACGGGCAGCACGCGCGCCTGGGCGCCGCCCATGTGCCGCCACAGCGGCATGCGCTGGCTGGCCGCCACCGCGCGCGCCACGGCCAGCGACACGCCCAGCAGCGCGTTGGCGCCCAGCCGGCTTTTGCCGGGCGTGCCGTCCAGCGCCATCATGGCCGTGTCGATGCGGCCCTGGGCGTCGGCCCGCATGCCGCGCAGCAGATCGCGCAGCTCGGTGTTGACGGCCTGCACCGCCCCCAGCACGCCCTTGCCCAGGTGGCGCGAGGCATCGCCGTCGCGCCGCTCCAGCGCCTCATGCCGCCCCGTGGAGGCGCCCGAGGGCACCAGGGCCAGGCCGCGCGCGCCGTCCGCCAGCTCGACCTCGACCTCCACGGTGGGGTGGCCCCGGCTGTCCAGCGCCTCATGGGCCGCGATATCGGTGATCTGCATGGAAACTCCTTTTCGTCAAGAAATTGAACTGTGCAAAGGAGCTGGCAAGCCTGCACAACTCCAATGAACAGGCCTCCATGCTAGAAATCACGGCGATGCGGGACAATGCAGTTTTTCTGCCCGTGCGTCAGCTTTTCTGACGAATTGATTGCCATGAGACAACTGCCACCGCTGGCCGCCCTGCGCGCCTTCGAGGCCATTGCCCGTACCGGCTCGGTGACCCGCGCGGCCGAGGAACTGTGCCGCAGCCACGGTGCCATCAGCCGCCACCTGCGCCTGCTGCAGGAGCATGCGGGCGCGGCGCTGTTCGAGAAAGAAGGCACGGGCCTGCGCCTGACCGAGGCGGGTGCCGCCTTCCATGCCTCGGTGCGCACGGCCTTCGACCAGCTGGAGGCCGCCTATGCCCAGCTGGCGCGCGACGCCCAGGCGCCGGGGCTGCATGTGGCCTGCAGCGCCACCTTTGCCATGCGCTGGCTGGTGCCGCAGCTGGCGGTGTTCTACCGCAGCCACCCGCATATCCGCATCCGCCTGTCCATGACCTCGGCGCGCGAGATGCGCCACGAGGGCGCCGACCTGATCATTGCCTGGGACCTGTCCACCTACGCCGAGGCCGACCGCCGCCGCGCCATCGAACTGGCGCCCGTGCACTTCGGCGCCGTCTGCACGCCGGCCTATGCCCGGCGCCGGCCCGCCAATCGCGCGCGCATTGCACATGAGTACACGGCCAGCGCCTGGAACCAGTGGGAAGCCCTCACGGGCCAGCCCGTGGCCCTGGGCGAGACGCTGGCATTCCCCCACACCCACCTGTGCATAGAGGCGGCGCTGTCGGGCCTGGGCGTTGCCCTGGTGGAGCAGCGGCTGATCGCACGCGAGCTCAAGGAGGGGCTGCTGGTGGCGCCCCATGGCTTCGTGCCCTTCGAGGGCGGCCTGCGCGCCGTGCCAGCTGCAGGGCGTGCGCTGCCGGCACAGGCGGGGGTCTTCATCGAATGGATGCGCGGCGCGCTGGCCGCCGTGCCGGCATAGGCCAGACGGCCTAGGCCCTGCCCCATTCGCGCAGGCGCCGGTACAGCAGCCCGCGCGAGACGCCCAGCATGCGGGCGGCCTGCGAGATATTGCCCTGGCAGCGGGCCAGGGCCTGCTCGATCAGCTCGCGGCTGGCCTCGCCCAGGGAAGACGGTGCCTCGGCGGGCGGCGGCAGGGCCTCGATGGCCGGCAGCACCTCCTCGATCTGGGAGGATGCCTCATCCAGCCTCGCCTCCATCCACAGCGTCAGCCCCGTAGGCAGCATCTGCGGGCGCGCCTGGCCGTGGTGGGCCAGCTCCAGCAACTGGTTCAGGCCCAGGCCGAAGACTTCCTCTGCCGCCAGCCCCTCGGCGGGCCGGCGCGGGCTGTCGAACAACTGGGCACCCACGCCGTTGAACCAGCGCACCATGCCGTCGCCATCCACGGCGGCCAGCCCTTCCAGCGGCGTGCCGAACATGCTGCGGCTGGACTGGAAGCGCAGCAGCAGGTGCATGCGGGCCGCGCCCACCAGCAGCCGGTTCTCGATGCAGGTGGCGTACATGTGGGCCATGGCGCCCGCATCGAAGCGAAAGGGACCCGCCTCGCTGCTCAGGTCCAGCATGGCCACGGTGCGCCCGCTGGCGTCGCGCACGGGCGCGGCCGCGCAGTGCAGCGAGGCCAGGCAGCGAAAGAAATGCTCGCCACCACGCACATGGCAGACCTCGCCCGTGCGCACGGCCACGCCGGGTGCGCCCGTGCCCACGGCATCCTCGGCGATGTTCACACCCACGCGCGCGGCCGTCAGCAGCAGCGGGCCGTCGCCCGGCGTGGGGCGCGAGGCGATCAGCACCACGCCCTCGCTGCAGGTGAGCATGGCGCGCGCCTGGCTGCCCGCGATCACGGTCTCGAGTTCGGCGATGGGGTCGCGCGCCGCCTCGATCAGCGCGCGGTTGTGGGTCAGCAAGGTGGTCGTGCGGATCTTGCTGACCGGGTCGAAGCTGATCTTCTCGTCGGGGCTGCGGCTGGCGCCCAGGCAGCGCGTCCAGGACTGCAGCACGGGCTCGGACACCAGGCCCGAGGGGCGCTCGCCACGCTCGAAATAGCGCTCGCGCGCCAGCGCCACCCGGTCCTGGCGCGTGGCGTAGAAGGGATTCGAGGGCAGTGGGGCGGGAGGCGGCTGTTGCATGACGGACATCAAAACTGCCGCGATTGTTGTTCCGCCACGGCACAGGACAGCACTAGGGAAATCACCCGTGTTGGAACGGATTGCCGGGCTCGGTAACCTCGGGCATCGCCACAGGCCCGCCCGCAATGACACGCTCTCCATACAGCACAAGACACACCCGGCCCGCCCTGTCCACCCTGGGCGCCGCACTGGCCTGTACGCTGCACGCCCACGCGGCGGACGCAGCGCATGACTCCAGCGAGGCCCTGCTCGCCCCCGTGGTCATCACGGCCAGCCAGCCCGGCGCCGGCCCCGACCTGTGGCGCGCCACCGCCGCAATCGACAGCGTGGAAGGCGCCGTGCTGCGAGACGGGCAGATGCAGATCAACCTGTCCGAGAGCCTGGCGCGCGTGCCGGGCCTGGTGGTGCTGAACCGCCAGAACTTCGCACAGGACCTGCAGATCTCGGTGCGCGGCTTCGGCGCGCGCTCAACCTTTGGCGTGCGCGGGCTGCGCCTGTACGTGGACGGCATTCCGGCCGGCGCGCCCGATGGCCAGGGCCAGGCCGCCAACTTCACGCTGGGCAACGCCGCGCGACTGGACGTGGTGCGCGGCCCGGCCGCCGTGCTCTACGGCAACAGCGCAGGCGGTGCACTGCTGCTGTACACCGAAGACGGCGAGGAACCCGGCCTGTGGCGCAGCGGCATGGCCGTGGGGCCGGACGGGCTGTGGCGCCTGTCCACCCAGCTGCGCGGCACGATCGGGGGCGGAAAGCCGGACCAGGCGGATGGCGGCTCCGCCCCATGGCGCTATGCCATCCACATCGAGCGCTTCGCCACCGACGGCATGCGCCCCCAGTCGGCCGCCGACCGCAGCACGGCCCACATGAAGCTGTCACGCAAGCAGGGCGACGACCAGTGGCTGCTGCAGTACCAGGAGCAGCGCGCCAGCGCCCTGGACCCGCTGGGCCTGACACGCGCCGAGTTCGAGGCCGACCCCGGCCAGACCACGGCCAGCGCGCTGCGCTTCAATACGCGCAAAAGCGTGCGCCAGCGCCAGCTGGGCGCCGCCTGGCAGCACCAGTTCGGCGCGGGCCAGCGCCTGGAACTCATGGCCTATGCGGGTACGCGTTCCGTGCTGCAGTACCAGTCCATTCCCGTGGCCACGCAGGCACCGCCCTCGCATTCGGGCGGCGTGATCGACCTGGACCGCGACTACGCAGGCATGAACCTGCGCTGGCGCAGCACCCATGAGGATGTGGCCGGCGGCCGGCTGGACTGGTCGGCGGGCCTGGCCTACGACTGGCAGGGCGAGACCCGGCGCGGCTACGAGAACTTCATCGGCAGCCAGCTCGGCGTGCAGGGCCGGCTGCGCCGCGACGAACGCAACCAGGCGCGCTCCGCCGACCCCTACCTGCAGGCCGAGTGGAGCACGCAGAGCCTGGCCCTGAGCGCCGGCCTGCGCCAAGCGCGCGTGCGCTACCGCTCCGAGGACCACTACATAGTCGCCGGCAATGGCGACGACAGCGGCAGCATGGCCTGGCACGGCTGGCTGCCCTCGCTGGGCCTGCGCGTGAACCTGCTGCCGGACCTGGTGGCGCACGCATCGGTGGGCCGGGGCATGGAGACGCCCACGCTCAACGAAGTGGCCTACCGGCCCGGCGGCCAAAATGGCGTGAACAGCGGCCTGAACACCGGCCTGGCCGCCAGCGCCCACAACACCGTCGAGGTCGGCCTGCGCGGGCGCCACGGCAACGCGGGCTGGAACCTCACGCTGTTCGAGACCCATACCCAGCGCGAACTCACCGTGCTGTCCAACACAGGCGGGCGCGCCACCTACCAGAACGCAGGCCGCACGCTGCGCCGGGGGCTGGAATTCTCGGGCAACGCCCAATGGGGACCGCTCACGGCCAGCACCGCCCTGACCCTGCTGCAGGCCCGCTACCGCGACAGCTTCCTGACCTGCGAGGCCACGCCCTGCACCACGCCCACCGCCCCGGTGGATGCCGGCGCACGCCTGGCCGGCACCGCGCCGCGCCGCCTGTGGAGCGAGCTGGCCTGGCAGCTGTCGCCGCAATGGACCTGGACCGTGGACATGCTGCACAGCGGCCCCGTGGCCGTGAACGACCGCAACACCGACCGCGCGGCCGGCTACACCGTCTGGGGCTCCAGCCTGCGCTGGTCACGGCAGTGGCAGCAGTGGAGCGCCCAGACCTTTGTGCGGCTGGACAACCTGTTCGACCGGCGCTTTGCAGGGTCGGTCATCGTCAACGAGGGCAACCAGCGGTTCTTCGAACCGGGTGCGGGACGCGGGCTGTCGGCCGGGGTGACGGTCAGCCGGACGTTCTAGGTTTTCATGTATGGGTCGTTGATGCGTTGATTTGCTGATTTATTGAGCTTTCGGGCGATTTTTTGATTCCGCTGCGCGGCGGCTTTCAGAGGCCGGCCGCGCCCGGTATTGGATGTCCCGGCACTGCCCCTCTGACTGCGCCTGCGTTGAACGGGATGCGGGGTGGCAGCCCTGCCGAAGGACAGGGCTGCTTCGTCATCTGACTCGCCGTGATGTTTGAGTGAAGCGCGCAGCGCGTAACGAGTTTCACGGCGCACCCCGCATCCCGTTCAACACAGGTTGCCCCGCAGCGCAGCGAAGGGGTCGCAGGCAGTGGGGTCGCCTTTTCTTGGCCTACGTTCTTTTGGCGAAGCAAAAGAAGGTAGGTCGGCTGCCGGGCCGAGACCCGGCCTCGAAAAACAACCACCCGGCAGGGCCAAAACCCAGCCCACAAAAAACCGACACAAACCTGTTCCATCGCGGTACAGATCCGCCCCCGGGTAAATCCGAATGTTGTGACCCGAGGTCGCTTTTTTTATCGTCTCCCACATGGTGCCCTTGCCCCCAGCGCCATGCACGCAAAAACAAACCACACAGGAGACGAGACAACATGAAGACCCACGTGCTTTCCTCCACGCTGCTGGCCGCCGGCCTGGTGCTGGCCCTGCCGGGCGCCGCGCTGGCGCAGGCAGGCCTGCCAAGCAAAGGCTCGCCCGAGCACATACGAGCCGTCACCTCGCGCATCGACTCGCAAAGCATCCGCGACAACGCACGCAGCTCCAAGGACTGGCCCAGCTACGGCATGGACTACAGCGAGACGCGCTTTTCCAAACTCAGGCAGCTGGACACGGCCAATGTGAAGCGGCTGGGCCTGGTCTGGTCGTATGACCTGGAATCCACGCGCGGCGTGGAGTCCACGCCCGTGGTGGTCGATGGAATCATGTACGTCACGGCCAGCTGGAGCGTGGTGCATGCGGTGGACGTGCGCACCGGCAAGCGCCTGTGGAGCTACGACCCCGGCGTGGACCGTGCCAACGGCTTCAAGGGCTGCTGCGACGTGGTCAACCGGGGCGTGGCGGTCTACAAGGGCAAGGTGTATGTGGGCGCCTTCGATGGCCGCCTGGTGGCGCTGGACGCGGCCACGGGCCAGAAGGTCTGGGAGCAGGACACCATCATCGACCGCGCCTACTCGTACACCATCACGGGCGCGCCACGCGTCATCAAGGGCAAGGTGCTGATCGGCAACGGCGGCGCCGAGTACGGCGTGCGCGGCTATGTCACTGCCTATGACGCCGAGACCGGCGCGCAGCAATGGCGCTGGTTCACCGTGCCCGGCGACCCGTCCAAGCCGTTCGAGAACGAGGCCATGGCCCGCGCCGCCCAGACCTGGGACCCGGCCGGCAAGTGGTGGGAGGCCGGCGGCGGCGGCACGGCCTGGGACACCATGGCCTATGACCCCGAGCTCAACCTCATGTACATCGGCACGGGCAACGGCTCGCCCTGGGCGCAAGCCAAGCGCAGCCCGGCCGGTGGCGACAACCTGTACCTGGCCAGCATCGTGGCGCTGAACCCCGATACGGGCGAGTACGTCTGGCACTACCAGGAAACGCCGGGCGACAGCTGGGACTTCACCTCCACCCAGCCCATGGTGCTGGCCGACATCAAGATCGGCGGCAAGCCGCGCAAGGTCATCCTGCATGCGCCCAAGAACGGCTTCTTCTTCGTCATCGACCGCACCAACGGCCAGTTCATCTCGGCCAAGAACTTCGTCGATGTGAACTGGGCCAGCGGCTACGACGCCAAGGGCCGGCCCATCGAGACGCCGATAGCGCGCAGCGGCGACCGCGCGCGCGACGTGATCCCCAGCCCCTTCGGCGCGCACAACTGGCATTCCATGTCCTACAGCCCCGACACGGGCCTGGCCTACCTGCCGGCCCAGCATGTGCCGCTGACCCTGCAGGACAACAAGAACTGGAAGTTCAACGGCGGCTCCCTGCCCGAGCCGCACAGCAATATCGGCTGGAACACGGCCACGCTGATCAACATGGAGCCGCCCAAGAGCACGCCCTTCGGCCGCCTGATCGCCTGGGACCCGGTGGCACAGAAGGAGCGCTGGCGCGTGGAGCATGCCTCGCCCTGGAACGGCGGCACGCTGGCCACGGCGGGCAACCTGGTGTTCCAGGGCACGGCCGACGGCCGCTTCGTGGCCTATGACGCGCGCAACGGCAAGAAGCTCTGGGAAAAGCCCACAGGCACGGGCGTGGTGGCCGCACCCATCACCTATGAGGTCGATGGCCGGCAGTACGTCTCCATCGCCGTGGGCTGGGGCGGCGTCTACGGCCTGGCCGCACGCCACACCGAGCGCAAGGGCCCGGGCACGGTCTACACCTTCGCGCTGGACGGCAAGGCCGAGGCGCCTGCCTTCGTCGCCTACCAGCAGGGCAAGCTGCTGCAGGGCGTGCCCTACGACAAGAGCCTGGTGGCCGAAGGCACGGCCCTGTACGTCAGCAACTGCGCCTTCTGCCACGGCGTGCCCGGCGTGGATCGCGGCGGCAACCTGCCCAACCTGGGCTACCTGGACCCGGCCTATATCGAGCACCTGGACAAGTTCATCTTCAAGGGCCCGGCCATGTCGCGCGGCATGCCCGACTTCACGGGCAAGCTGAGCATGGAAGACGTGGAAAAGATCAAGGCCTTCATCCAGGGC
>NZ_JADDRN010000018.1:0-138350 GCF_017355445.1 Delftia sp. SD018 | reverse complement strand
CCCTGAATGAAAGATTTCATTCTTAAAAAATAATGAATGAAAGAGACCATTCACTTTCATTCATTCATGGAACTCCACCCCCATCCCGCCGTACAGGAACTGCTGCGCGCCAGCGTCGATGGCTCGCCCGCCGTCGCCCGGGTCGGCCGCTGGATGGCCGCGCATCCGGTGCTGGCCGTCACGCTGAGCGCCGAAGAAGTGGCCAATGCCTGCGGTGGCTCCCTGGCTGCCGTCAACCGCTTCGCCAAGCACGCCGGCTACGAAGGCTTTGCCGATTTGCGCCTGCACCTGGGCCGCCAGCTGCAGCAGGCCCTGGAGCCCGTGAACAAGCTGCGCGCGGCGCATGGGCCCGAAGCCGCCACGGCAGGCGCTGCGGGCGCCGTGGGCACCATGGGCGCGCAGGCTTTCGGGCATACGCAGCGCAACCTGCAGGCGGCTGCGCAGGCCTGCGACCCCGGCCTGCTCGACCAACTGGCCCAGCGCATCTGCCGCGCCCGCCGTGTGCTCTTCATGGGGTTCGGAAGCTCCCACCATGTGGCGGCCTTTGGCGCCGACGTGCTGCAACCCTATCTGCCGCAGGTGGTGGAAGTGACCTCCGCAGGCGGATCGGAACAGGCGGTACGCCGCATGACAGGGCTGACGGAGCAGGACGTGCTGATCGCCATTTCACTGCCGCGCTACTCGCGCGAAGCCGTCGCGCTGACGGCGCACGCACGCCAGCGGGGCGCCCTGACCATCGCCATCACCGACGAGGCCACGAGTCCGCTGGCCCGCGAGGCCGACTACACGCTGCTGGCGCCCGCCTCGCATCCCCTGCTGCCTTCATCGCCAATGGCGGCCATGGCCATAGTCGAGGCACTGGCCACCCAGGTCATCCGCGCCACGCCCCAGGCCGTGCGCAGCCTGGTCGAACTGTCCGAGTCGGTGCTTCCCTACCTGACTCCGGACGCCGATACCGCTTCGCCGGCGGCAGGCAAGCCGCAACCCCAGGCCCCTCATCCCGCTGGAAAGGATTCACCATGAACGCCCCTGCCCGTCTGCGCCTTGCGCTTGCATCGATGGCCGCCCTCTTCACACTCGCTGCCGCGCCGGCCCACGCTGGCAAGACGCTGGACGGCATCAAGCAGCGCGGCGCCGTGGCCTGCGGCGTGCACACGGGGCGCGCAGGCTTTGCGCTCGCCGACGGCAGCGGCAACTGGTCCGGGCTGGACGTGGATCTGTGCCGTGCCGTGGCTGCAGCCACCCTGGGCGACGCCAGCAAGGTCAAGTTCATTCCCACCAGTGGCCAGACACGTATCACGGCGCTGCAGTCCGGCGAGATCGATCTGCTGGCACGCAACACCACCTGGACCTTCACGCGCGACAACGGCCTGGGCCTCATGTGGGCGGGCGTCAATTTCCACGACGGCCAGGGCTTCATGGCCAGGAAGAAACCCGGCCTGAACAGCGTCAAGCAGCTCTCTGGCGCCACCATCTGCGTGATCAGCGGATCCACCACGGAAAAGACCCTGTCGGAGTACTTTCGCGCCCACAAGCTCAACTACAAGGCGGTGGTGTTCGACAACCCCGAAGCCGCCCTGCAGGCCTTCAGCAGCGGACGCTGCCAGGCCTATACAGGCGACCTCGGCGCCCTGGCCGTGCTGCGCGGCAAGGAACTGGCCAACCCCGACGACTACGTGATCCTGCCCGAAGTCATCTCCAAGGAGCCGGCGGGCCCGGCCGTGCGCCGCGGTGACGACGAATGGTTCGCCGTCGTGCGCTGGACACTCAACGCCATGATCGAAGCCGAGGAACTGGGCATCACCCAGGCCAATGCCGACGAGCTCAAGACCCGCTCCGACAGCATCCAGGTCAAGCGTTTCCTGGGCCAGAGCGACGACCTGGGCAAGCAGCTGGGGCTGGACAGGGAATGGGCGCTGCGCATCGTCAAGGCCGTGGGCAACTATGGCGAGAGCTATGAGCGCAACCTGGGCGCCAAGTCTGGATTGAACGTCCCGCGCGGCAAGAACGCGCTGTTCACCAAGGGCGGCCTGATGATGTCGCCGCCGATGAACTGACGCGCCGAAGGCACCCTGCCATGAACGCCGTGAATGCTGTGGATGCTGTGAAAGCCGTGAATGCCATCGACGCCGGGGCACGGCAGCCACCGGCCCCCACCCGGCCACGCTGGGGCCGGCTGGCCTTGCAGCTCGCCATCGGCTGGCTGCTGATATTGCTGCTGGGCTGGCTGGCGCACAACGCCAGCCGCAACATGGCCGCGCGCGGCATTGCCGGGGGCTTCGGCTTTCTGGAGCAGACGGCCGGCTTTTCCATCTCCGAAGGGCTGCTGCCCTACGAGCCCGGCGACAGCTACCTGCGTGCGGTCGCGGCCGGCGTGGCCAACACGGTTCGCGCCGCCGTGCCCGCGCTCGTGCTGGCCACCGTGCTGGGCCTGCTGCTGGGCGTGGCCGCAGTGGCAAGGCATCCGCTGCTGCGCGGCGCCGTGCGCCTTTATGTCGATGTGGCGCGCAACATCCCGCTGCTGGTGCAGGTGCTGCTGTGGTATTTCGCGCTGACTTCGCTGCTGCCCGACGTGGACCACCCTCTGGCCATCGGCCCCCTGGGCTTTCTGAGCAAGGCGGGGCTGGCCCTGCCCGGCCCGGTGTACGACAGCGCGGCGGGCTGGCACTGGAGCTCGCCGCAACCGGGCATGTTCGGCATCGACGGAGGACTGGCGCTGACGCCTGAATTCCTGGCCCTGGTGGGAGCCCTCGGCCTGTATGCCGCCGCCTATTGCGCGGAAATCGTGCGCGCCGGTCTGCAGGCCGTGCCGCGCGGGCAATGGAATGCCGCCTCGGCCCTGGGCATGCGCCGCGGCCAGCAGTTGCGCCTGGTCGTGCTGCCGCAGGCCCTGCGGGTGATCATTCCCCCCTATACCAACCTGGCGCTCAGCACCATCAAGAACTCCTCGCTGGCCGTGGCCATCGGCTACCCCGACGTGGTGATGGTCGCCAACACCGCCATGAGCCAGACCGGCCAGGCCATCGAGTGCGTGACCATCATCGCGGTGGTCTACCTGGCCATCAACCTGCTGACCTCGCTGGCATTGAATGCCTTCAACCAGCGCAGTGCCTTCATCACACGCTAGCCGGGAAAGACCTGCTCATGAGTGCCGTACTCCGCGCACCGGCCCTGCCGGTGGCCCCGCCCCAGGTTCCGCTGGCGCAGCGCCTGCGAGCCAGCCTGTTTCCGAATGCGCTCTCCGGGCTCATCACCGCCACGCTGCTGCTGGCCGCGCTGTGGGCGGGCTGGAAGCTGCTGGCCTGGGGCCTGCTCCACGCCGAAACCGCAGCCAACCCCGACACATGCCGCGCTGCGGCCGGCGCCTGCTGGGGCGTGGTGCGCGACAAGTACCGTCTGGTGTTCCTGGGGCGCTACCCCATGGCCGAACAGTGGCGCCCCGTCGCCGCCAGCCTGCTGCTGCTGGGCAGCGTGGGGGTGGCGGCACTGCCGCGCTTCTTCGGCCGCGCCGGCATGGCAATGCTGCTGGCCGGGTTGACCGGCTTTGGCGTGCTGATGGCGGGCGGTGTGGCCGGCCTGGCACCCGTGCCCAGCGATCTGTGGGGCGGCCTGCCGCTGACCCTGTTCCTTGCCGTGATCGCCTGCCTGGCCGGCGTTCCGCTGGGCATTCTGCTGGCCCTGGGACGGCGTTCCCGCCTGCCCCTGATCCGCATCCTGTGCACGGGCTTCATCGAGGCCGTGCGCGGCGTGCCCCTTATCACACTGCTGTTCTTCGGGGCCTTCGTGCTGCCCATGCTGGTGCCCGCGCAATGGCGGGTGGACCCCATGGTCCGCATCGCCGTCTGCCTGGCGGCCTTCAGCGCCGCCTATCTTGCCGAGGTGTTTCGCGGCGGGCTGCAGGCCGTGCCCCTGGGCCAGGTCATGGCGGCCCAGGCCATGGGCTTCACCAGGGTGCAGGTGCTGCGCCACGTGGTCCTGCCGCAGGCACTGCGCGTGACCATCGCGCCCACGGTGAGCAACTTCATCGGCGCGGTGAAGGACACCTCCCTGGTGGCGATCGTGAATATCTACGACATCACAGGCTCCCTG
This sequence comes from Delftia sp. SD018, assembly GCF_017355445.1. Lineage (NCBI taxonomy): Bacteria > Pseudomonadati > Pseudomonadota > Betaproteobacteria > Burkholderiales > Comamonadaceae > Delftia > Delftia sp. SD018. The sequence goes on along the minus strand of NZ_JADDRN010000018.1, from coordinate 134,261 downwards.
AAGATGGCCATGAGCGACCCCCACTGGATTGCGTACTTCGTGGAGATGTACATGGTGGTCTGTGCCGTCTACCTGCTCATCGGCCTGGGCATCGCCCGCTATGGCCGCTTCCTGGAATCGCGCTACGCGCTCCAATGAACATGTCCCAGAACTCCCGAAAATTTTCCATTGCCGTGCACGGCGGCGCAGGCACCGTCATCCAGGGCCAGGCCGACGAGGCCCCCTACCACGCCGCGCTGGCCCAGGCGCTGGAGGCGGGCGCCGCCCTGCTGCGGCGCGGCGCCAGCGCGCTGGACGCCGTTCAGGCCGCGTGCCAGTCCCTGGAAGACTGCCCGCTGTTCAATGCCGGGCGCGGCTCCGTCTACACGCGCGACGCGCGCCACGAGATGGACGCCGGCCTGATGGACGGCAGCAACCTGCGGGCCGGTGCAGTCGCTTCCGTCAGCCAGGTGCGCAATCCGATTGCGCTGGCACGGCATGTTCTTGACGACGGCCAGTGCGTCCTCCTGGTCGGCGAAGGGGCGCAACGGTTTGCCGATGAACGCGGGCTGGCGCGGATGGATGCCGGCTACTTCGACTCTGCCGAGCGCCTGGCACAGCTGCGCCGGGTGCAGGCGCAATCCGGCCAGACCGCGCTGCTGGACCACGACGCCAGCGGACTGGCGGCGCACCCTGCTCCGCTGAACGAGAACGGCAAGATGGGCACGGTCGGCGCCGTGGCGCGCGATGTGCATGGCAACCTGGCCGCCGCGGCATCCACCGGCGGGCTGACCAACAAGCGCCCCGGGCGCGTGGGCGACACGCCCGTGGTGGGCGCAGGTTTCTACGCCGACAGCACCACCTGCGCCGTGGCGGCCACCGGAACCGGCGAGCATTTCCTGCGCGCAGCCATCGCGCACGACATCCATGCGCGCATGCGCTACCTGGGGCAAAGCCTGGAACTCGCAGCCGACGCCGCAGTGCGGGGCACGCTGACACACATCGGTGGCCAGGGCGGCGTGGTGGCCGTGGACAGCCAGGGACGCGTGCACTGCCCCTTCAACAGCTCCGGCATGTACCGCGGCTACATCGTGGACGACGCGCCTGCCGTGACCCTGATTTTTGCCTGATGGACGTTTTCGCCCCGGGTTGACCTGTGCCCACGCATTGCGGGCAACGAGGCGTAACAGCATCGGCATTGGCCCGCTATGCCCGTAAGCCTCTGTCAGGAAACGGGTTTTTCCTCAACGCGCCAGAAATCTGTCTTCAAACTGACAGATCACCACCTCCAGGCTTGCAATTGCTTGCGTCCTGGGGCAATCCCTGAGTCAACCTGCAGCCACTTGCCCGCGTTGAACACGCAACAAAGGAGTGATTGCACATGACCGACATCTTTTCCCACACCGCCCTGCAGACCCGCTTTGCAGCCGCTGCGCTGGCCCAAGCTGTCTGGCCATGGGATGACCGTGACCGCAAGCGCGGCCCCCGCAACGCCTGAAAACCGGGTCACAAAAAAGTTTCGACTTCCTTCGAAAATTTTTTAAAAACCTGTCAACCAGCTGAATCTGGCCCGCGTTAAGAGAGCAATACAGGAGAAAGTTTCCATGCAAACGACTGCCATCATGTCCATCTGGCCCGAAGACGAACGCGATCGCAAGCGCTGAGGCGCTGGCTGGCGCACACGGTGCCCCAGTCTCTGACACCACCGGTCTGACGGCCTTCCGTGCAGACCCCCTCTTCCACAGAACCCGCTTCAGCGGGTTTTGTCATTTCTGGGCCATTTGCAGCGGGGTTGCCCAACAAAAAAGGAGCCCGGAGGCTCCTTTGCAGCGCGAACCCTTGCAGGTTCAATGCATGTGCAGGCCACCGTTGACCGAAAAATCGGCGCCGGTGGAATAGCCGCCTTCCTCCGAAGCCAGCCAGGCGATGATCGATGCGATCTCGCTGGGCTCGCCCAGGCGCTTGACGGGGATGGTGCCCACGATCTTCTCCAGCACGTCGGGACGGATGGCCTTGACCATGTCGGTGCCGATGTAGCCGGGGCTCACGGTGTTCACGGTCACGCCCTTGGTGGCCATCTCCTGCGCCAGCGCCATGGTGAAGCCGTGCATGCCCGCCTTGGCGGCCGAGTAATTGGTCTGCCCGGCCTGGCCCTTGGCACCATTGACCGAGCTGATGTTGATGATGCGGCCCCAGCCCTTTTCCACCATGTCGCCCACGACCTGCTTGGTCACGTTGAACATGGAGTTGAGGTTGGTCTCGATGACGGCCTGCCAGTCCTCCGGCGTCATCTTGATGAACATGCGGTCACGCGTGATGCCGGCATTGTTGACCAGCACATCGATGCTGCCGTGCTCGGCCTTGGTCTTGCTGAAGGCCTCGACGGTGGAAGCCCAGTCGCCCACATTGCCGACCGATGCATGGAAGTTGTATCCCAGCGCCTTTTGCTCGTCCAGCCACTTCTGGAAGTCGCGCGACGGACCGCAACCTGCGATGACCTTGAAGCCTTCCTTGTGCAGACGCTGGCAGATAGCCGTTCCGATGCCTCCCATTCCCCCTGTGACATACGCTACTTTTTGAGCCATTCTTCTCTCCTGTCAATCAATGGTTGCTTCAGATCAATCTATCCACGACAACCGGGGCATTGACTCCGGTTATCACCAAGGGTGCCTGAACCTCTGGGTCCGGCCCCCCCGTATGGCTAGTATGCAGCGCGTGCGCTGCGCCTCTCTTCGGGCAGGCCCTAGGCAGGCCTAGGATCTACCCTGAAAGCTTGCTAACGTTTTCCCGGAGCCTTTCAGACGCGCTCCACCGCCATGGCCACGCCCATGCCGCCGCCGATGCACAGGCCGGCCAGGCCCTTCTTGGCGCCGCTGCGCTGCATCTCGTGCAGCAGGGTCACCAGGATGCGGGCGCCCGATGCGCCGATGGGGTGGCCGATGGCAATGGCGCCGCCGTTGACGTTGACCTTGGCGGGGTCGATGCCCAGCTCCTGGTTCACCGCACAGGCCTGGGCCGCGAAGGCTTCGTTCAGCTCGAACAGGTCCACGTCCTGCGCGGTCCAGCCTGCACGCTCCAGCGCCTTGCGCGAGGCGAACACCGGGCCCAGGCCCATGGTGGCAGGGTCCAGGCCGCTGGTGGCGTAGGAAACGATGCGCGCCAGCGGCTTCAGGCCCAGGGCCTTGGCCTTGGAGGCGCTCATCACCACCACGGCGGCCGCGCCGTCATTCAGGCCCGAGGCGTTGCCGGCCGTCACCGAGCCGGCCTTGTCGAAGGCCGGGCGCAGGCCTGCCAGGGCGTCGGCATTGGTCTTGCGGTTGATGTACTCATCGGCCGCGAACACCACGGGATCGCCCTTGCGCTGGGGAATGCTGACGGGAACGATTTCGTCCACGAACTTGCCTGCGTCCTGTGCGGCCGTGGCCTTTTGCTGGCTGGCCAGGGCCAGGGCATCCTGCTGCTCGCGGCTGACGCTCTTTTCCTTGGCCACGTTCTCGGCCGTGATGCCCATGTGGTACTGGTTGTAGACGTCCCACAGGCCGTCCACGATCATGGTGTCGGCCATCTTCCAGTCGCCCATGCGCTGGCCGTCGCGCGAGCCCGGCAGCACGTGGGGCGACAGGCTCATGTTCTCCTGGCCGCCGGCCACGACGATCTCGCTGTCGCCCGTGGCCACGGCCTGGGCTGCCAGCATCACGGCCTTCAGGCCCGAGCCGCAGACGGCGTTGATGGTGAGGGCCGGGGTTTCCTTGGCAACGCCGGCCTTCATCATGGCCTGGCGTGCTGGGTTCTGGCCTGCGCCAGCGGCCAGCACCTGGCCCATGATGACTTCACCGACCTGGTCGGTGCCGACCTTGGCGCGGTTCAGTGCCTCGCGGATCACGATGGAGCCCAGTTCGGTGGCAGGGATCTTGGCAAGGGTGCCGCCAAACTTGCCAACGGCAGTACGGACAGCGGAAACGATGACGATGTCTTCCATGATGACGGACCTTTCTTTGGACTCTTGAAGGGATGCCCGGGCGCACATTGCCGCAGTCGCGGCAGCGGCACCCTGCATTCAAGCCGCAGCGTTATTGCACTGCAGCATCGAAACGATTGTGCCTCAGGCCTTGACCAGTACGTAGCGGCCCGGGGCCGGCTCGATGGCCGTGTATTCCCTGCCTTTGCCGTACTGCTTGGGCGCTGCGACCAGCTTGCCGCCGTGCTCGGCCAGCCAGGGGCTCCAGTCGGCCCACCAGCTGCCCGGGTACTCGTCGGCGCCGGCCTGCCACTCCTTGAGCGTGGGCGGCAACTGGCCGTCCTCGCGCAGCCAGTAGCTGCGCTTTTTCTTGGCCGGCGGATTGATCACGCCCGCGATGTGGCCCGATGCGCCCATCACAAAACGCTTGTCGCCGCCCAGCACCTGGGTGGACGCATAGGAGCCGCCCACGGGCACGATGTGGTCCTCGCGCGAGCCATAGATATAGGCTGGCAGGCGCAGCTGGTGCATGTCGATGCGCTCGCCGCAGACGGTCAGCGCGCCGGGCTGGGCCAGCTTGTTTTCCAGGTAGAGGTTGCGCAGGTACCAGGCGTAGTACGGGCCGGGCAGGTTGGTGGAGTCGCTGTTCCAGTACAGCAGGTCGAACGGCGGGGGCGTCTCGCCCTTGAGGTAGTTGCCCACCACGTAGTTCCAGACCAGGTCGTTGGGCCGCAGAAAGCTGAAGGTGGACGCCAGGTCCTGGCCCTTCATGAGACCACCCTCGCCCATCTGCATCTCGCGAAAGCGCACCACGGATTCGTCGATGAAGACATCGAGGATGCCGGTGTCGCTGAAGTCGATGAAGGTGGTCAGCAGCGTGACGCTGGCCACGGGAAACGGCACGCCGGCCGGCGCCGTGGCGCGGGCTGTGGATGTGCGGGCGGCACTGCGGCTGCCAGCCGCGCGCTTGGCCGCAGGCGCCTTGGCCGCCGGAGCAGCAACTGCGCCATGCTCGCGGTCATGGCGCGCCTGCAGCACCGCCAGCGCGGTGGACAGCATGGTGCCGCCCACGCAAAAGCCCAGCACATTGATCTGCTCGGCTCCTGCGATCTCGCGCGCCACGCGGATACCGGTGAGCACCCCGTCCTCGATGTAGTTGTCCCAGGTCTTGCGCGCCAGGCTTTCGTCGGGGTTGCGCCAGCTCATCACGAAGGTGCGATGGCCCTGGCTGACGGCGTAGCGGATCAGCGAGTTGTCGGGCTGCAGGTCCAGGATGTAGAACTTGTTGATGCAGGGCGGCACCATGAGGAAGGGCCGCTCGTGCACCTTGTCCGTCAACGGCTTGTATTCGATGAGCTGGAACAGCTCGTTCTCGAACACCACGGCGCCTTCGGTGGTGGCGACGTTCTTGCCCACGGTGAACAGGCTCTCGTCGGTCATGGACACATGGCCCTGGCGCATGTCGGCCAGCAGGTTGGCCACGCCCTGGGCCAGGCTCTCGCCCTGGGTTTCGATGGCTTTCTTCTGGGCCTCGGCATTGAGTGCCAGGAAGTTGCTGGGCGCCATGGCCGCCAGCCATTGCTCGATGGCGAAGCGCACGCGGTTGCGCGTCTTGTCATCGGCCTGCACGGCATCGGCCAGGCCCATGAGCATGCGGCTGTTGAGCAGATAGGTCGCAGCCGTGGCCGCCGTCAGCGGATTGCCGGCCCACGACTCGGTGTTGAAGCGCTTGTCCTTGGCCAGCAGCGCCTGGGCGCCGCCCTGTTCGGCCATGGCCTTGGCACCATCCAGGTACTGGCGCTGCAGCTCCAGCAGCTTTTCGGGGTCCAGCGACAGCGCGTTCTCGGGCAGGGCGCCGGGTTCGGGGACGGCCGCTTTCCAGGCCTGGGCCATGTCCGGCATGCCTGGCATGCCCTGGGTTCCCGGAAGGCCTGGTTGCCCCAGCTGCTGCAGTGTCTGCAGCGTGCGGCTCCATTGCTCGTTCCAGAATTGCTGGACGGATTGGCCTGACAGGCCAGCGAGTGGGTCAAAATTCATGCTGCATCCTTGTTCGTGGATGCCATGCAATAGCCTGGGGCTTGCGGGGCATCCGTTTTGATTGTGACCCAGGCGAGCCCCGCCTTGCCCGGCACAGACCTCCACGAAAACCCGTGCCTCGCTCGTTTTTTTGGTTCGACCATGTATCTCGTTGTTATCGCCTGGCTGTATGTCACTCTGATGATGGCAGTGGCCGAGGCCGCCAGCCCCACGGGCAGCATACTCGGCGCCGTGATCACGTTCGCACTCTATGGACTGCTGCCGCTGTCCATCGTGATCTACATCATGGGCACGCCCGCGCGCAAGCGAAAACGCCATGCACGCGAATTGGCCGAGCGCGAGGCCTGGCTGGCGCAGCAGCAGGCCTCGCAGAGCGGCCCCGGCACGCAGGCGCGCTCAGTCCTTCCAGATGCAGGCGGCGAACCGCCCGCTGCTGCCCAGGCGGGCAGCGTCGCGCCGGTGCGAAAAGAACCGTGAGCCATTGAGCACCGTGCACCATGCGTCGCCGCCGTCATTGCCGTAGATGGCGGTGATGCCCAGCGCCGCCAGGCGCTGGCGCGCAAGCCCGGCCAGGTTGGCCAGGTACTTGGGTGCGCCCCCGCCCTCTTGCGGCACGGCGGTGAAATGCGCCCCGGCCGCCGCGTCATGCGCGATGAACGCCGCGCGCACCTCGGCGCCCACTTCGAAGGAGCGCGGACCGATGCAGGGTCCGAGCCAGGCCAGGGTCTGCTGCGCCCCTTGCCCGGGCGGTATCTGGATCTGGCCTGCAAAGCGCTCGAACAGCGTCTCCAGCACCCCGCCCGCCAGCCCGCGCCAGCCCGCATGGGCCGCGCCCACCACGGTACCGTTGCGATGGGCCAGCAGCACGGGCAGGCAGTCGGCCACCATGATGGTGCAGACCACGCCCGAGGCGCTGGTCACGCAGGCATCGAAGGCCTGGCCCTGCGCGCTGCCTGCATCCAGGGCCACGACATCCACGCCATGCACCTGCTGCAGGAACACTGCGCAGGCGCCGGGCGTATGGTCACGCACGATCGCCTGCAGCCGCTGGCGGTTGGTGCGCACGGCCTGCGGGTCATCGCCCACATGGTCGCCCAGGTTCAGGCTGCCCCAGGGCGCCGTGCTGACGCCGCCTTCGCGCGAGGTGCACAGCGCGTGCACGCCGGGCGGCGCGGGCCACTCGGGCACCAGCCAGGATGCGGGGATGGTGCCGGGGAGGTTGCCGGGGATGGAGTCAGGCCGGGCCGCGCTCATTCCGCGTCGGGGCAGGCCGAGGGATGGGCCTTCTGGAAGGCCGGCAGCGCCTCGCAGCGATCGACGATGGCCGCCAGGCGTGGCAGGCCGTCCAGGCTCACGTTGAAGCGGCGGCCGTTGAAGATCTGCGGCACCAGGCAGCAGTCGGCCAGCGTGGGCGTGTCGCCCCAGCAAAACAGCGAAGGCGCCAGGCCTGCGGCCTCGCGCTCGGCGGCCAGCAGGTCCAGCTGGCGTTCGAAGGCTTCCAGGCCGGAGCGCACCCAATGCACGTACCAGCCGCTCTTGGCCTCGTCGGAGACACCCAGGTTGCGCACCAGGTACTTGAGCACGCGCAGATTGTTGAGCGGATGGATCTCGCAGGCCACCATCTGGGCCAGCGCGCGCACATGGGCACGGCCCAGGGCGTCGCGCGGCAGCAGCGGTATTTCGGCATGGGTCTCATCGAGATATTCGATGATGGCCATGGACTGGGTCAGCCAGTGGCCGTCCTCGGTTTCCAGCGCCGGCACCAGCGCATCGCCGACATGCTGGGCATAGGCCGGCGCCCTGTGGTCGCCGCGCAGCAGGTGCACGGGTACGGATTCATAGTCCAGGCCCTTGATCTGCAGCGCAATGCGCACGCGGTAGGAGGCCGACGAGCGGAAGTAGGTGTGGAGCTTCATAGACCGCAAAGCATACCGTGCGGCCCGGGGTTTGTTCAGGCTCATCCGGCCATCGCGTTGCCCCGCTGCGGGGCCACAGGCATGGCACACTTGCGACGGCGCCCACGAGACAAGGCGCCAGAGGAACACCGACATGAGCTACGTTTTCAACCCGCCCGCCGTGGCCAGCGTACCCGTCCTGGGCCGCCCCGAGCGTTTTCCCGTGCACCGCATCTACTGCGTGGGCCGCAACTACGAAGAGCACGCCAAGGAGATGGGCTTCACCGGCCGCGAGCCGCCCTTCTTCTTCCTCAAGCCTGCCGACGCCATCGTGCCCGTCGAGGCCGGCACCACGGGCACCATGCCCTACCCCACGCTGACCTCCAACCTGCACCACGAGATCGAGCTCGTCGTGGCCATCGGCAAGGCGGGCAAGAACATCCTGGCCGCCGACGCGCTGGACTACATCTGGGGCTACGCCGTGGGCCTGGACATGACGCGCCGCGACCTTCAGAACGACATGAAGAAGCAGGGCCGCCCCTGGTGCATCGGCAAGGCCTTCGAACATGCCGCGCCCATCGGCCCCATCATCCCGGCAGCCGAGGCCGGCGACATCGCCAAGGCCACGATCTCGCTGCAGGTCAATGGCGCCGACCGCCAGCGCAGCGACATCGGCAAGCTGATCTGGAACATTGCCGAGACCATCGAGCACCTGTCGGCCGCCTGGGAACTGCAGCCCGGCGACCTGATCATGACGGGCACGCCCGAAGGCGTGGCCGCCGTGGTGCGCGGTGACCTGCTGGAAGGCCGCATCGATGGCCTGAGCCCCTTGAGCGTCAAGATCGCCTGAGATCCCTGTGCCTGGCGACAGGCCGGCAAGGCAGCGGGGAGCGCGCTCCCCGGCCTGCCGGCCTTCGTTTTTCTGAACCCACAGTCCGCCGCACGGAATGCCTTCCTGCCTTCCGTCTGGCGGCGCTTTCACTTCCATGGTGTCGGCATGATTTTTCGCAGCCCCATCAAGTTCTGCCGAGCCTGCGGCACGGCCGTGGTCTACCGCATTCCCGACGATGGCGACACGCGCGAACGCGCCGTGTGCCCGCACTGCCACACCATCCATTACGAGAATCCGCTAAACGTGGTCGGCACCATCCCCGTCACCGACGACGGCCGCGTGCTGCTGTGCAAGCGCAACATCGAGCCGCGCCGGGGCCTGTGGACCCTGCCTGCCGGCTTCATGGAACTGGCCGAGACCACGGCGCGCGGCGCCCAGCGCGAGACCGATGAGGAAGCCGGTGCCGACATCGAGATGGGGCCGCTGTTTTCCATCGTTGACGTGCCCAAGGTCAGCCAGGTCCACCTGTTCTACCGCGCCCGCCTGCGCAGCGAGCAGTTCTATCCAGGCCCCGAGACCATGGAAGCCCGCCTCTTTGCCGAGGCCGAGATTCCCTGGGAGGAACTGGCCTTTCGCACCGTGCGCGTGACGCTGGAGCGCTACTTCGAGGACCGTGCAGCGGGCCTGCTTGACGCGCACCGCGTGCACTCCATCGACCTGAGCCTGTAGGCGCAAGCACTGCCGTCCGGCACCACCGTGCTGCACGGCAATGCCGGACGCACCCCGGTGACGCCAGGCCATGCCCCGGCGTGGCGCCGATGGGGCTGCGGGTGGGGCTGTGGATGGGGGGCTGTCATCCCTGCGTCACCTTGCAGACACATTTAGTCACAAGCTGGCCTCCTTCTTGCTCGTTGCATCAGGCTTTTCCCTGATCGGGGAAAGCGGGTTTCACCCAGCCTGAACCTGACTGCGGAGCGCTCCATGGCCACATCCCTGCCAACCGACCTGATTCTTCCCCACCTGCGGGAACTCAACCGCAACGCCGCCGACCTGCGCGAAATACGGCTCATGTGGCGGCTCATCGAAGCCTCGGCCCGCATGCAGGCCTCGCAGCAGGGGCAGGCCCTGGTGTCCATGCTCACCGACACGCGCCAGGGACTGGAGCAGCTGGAGCAAGGCCTGCTGCAGTCGCAGCTGGCGCAGTCCGCGCAGGAGGCCATGGCCCAGCTGGGCATGCAGTCCGCCCATGCCATCGACCTGCTGGTGCGAAGCCTGTACGAGCGCACGGCCGATGTCGGCTTTCTCGCCGCCGATACCGTGCTGTGCGAGGCCATGGCACGGCTTGAAGATGGCGATGGCGATGGCGATGACTGCGGCCTGCCCGACATGGCGGCCGGCGGTCTGCGCGCATGGCAGGCACCGCTGCAGGCGCACTTGCAGGCCCACCTCCAGAGCTACCGAGCCAAGTACACGGTGTATGACGACATCCTGCTGCTGGACACGCAGGGCCAGGTCTGCGCACGTGCCCAGGCCGAGGCAGGCCGTAAGCCGCCACCTCCCTGTGCCGAGGCCTGGTTCCAGCAGTCCCTGCAGCAGGCCGGCCATGTCAGCCATTTCGGCGCCAGTTGCGTGCTGCCGGGCGCTGACCGCCTGATCTACGCGCAGCGCCTGCTGCACCCACGCACCATGGCGGTGCTCGGCGTGCTGTGCCTGAGCTTCGACTTCGCCGCCGAGATGCAGGCCATCTTTGCCTCGGGCGGGCCGCGTGCCCAGGTGGGGCTGCTGCTGGACGAGGGCGGACTGGTCATCGCCAGCAGCGACGCCCACTGGATAGCCCCCGGCAGCCGCGTGCCCATGCACCATGGTGATGCCGCGCAGCCGCTGATCCATGCAGGCCGCACCTACCTGGTGCGCACGGCGCGCGCCCTGCCCTACCAAGGCTACGCGGGGCCGCAGGGCTGGCAGACCCAGGTGATGGCACCGCTGGACCTGGCCTTCGCCGCGCAGCAAAGACCGCAGGTGCTGCAGGCGCTGGAGCCGGCCATTGCCGAGGGGCTGATGGCCCAGGCGCGCGGCTTTTGCCCGCCGCTGCACGCCATGGCCCGCGCGGCCGACGACATTCGCCGCGTGGTCTGGAATGGCCAGGTGCTGGCTGCCAGCCAGGCGCCGGAGTCCCCCGTGCAGGGCACGGCCCACCCGGACCCGCTGCAGGCCGTGCTGGAGCAGATGGGAGAGACCGGCGACCTGACCCATGCCGTGTTCACACGCGCCATTCACGGCCTGCACGAGACCGCGCTGTCCACCCGGCTGCAGGAGCACAGCACGCTGAACCGGCTGCTGATGGACCTGCTGGAGCGCAATCTCTATGAACGTGCCAACGACTGCCGCTGGTGGGCCCTGACGCCCGGCCTGCAAAAGGTGCTGGAGGACAACAGCGGCTGCCTGGCCCTGTCGGTACAGGCCCACGACAGCGCGCAGCGGCTGCTGGAGCAGCTCAATGCGCTGTACACCGTCTATGCGCGCATTGCGCTGTACGACTCCCAGGGCATGGTGCTGGCCTGCAGCCATGAGAGCGAGGCCGGCCTGCCCCTGGCTCCCGGCACGCGCGTGCAGGCATCGGCCCTGCAGGCCACTGTGCTGCTGCGCGATGCCCAGGCCTACCACGTGCAGGAGATGGACGATGGAGGCCTGCCCGTCCATGTCTACCATGCCGCGCTGCGCGCGCCATCGCCTGGGAGTGAACAGGCGCACGGACATGCACACGGCGGCGATCAGGGCCCCGTCATCGGCGGCATCGCCCTGCTGTTCCACACGCGGCGGGAGCTGCAGGCCATGCTGCAGGCCGCAGCGCCAGAGCAGGCAGCAACGGCAGAGCAGGCCGCAGCCACCGATCCCGAAGACAGCGGCCTGCCGCGCCTGCCGATGGAAGCCTTCTACGTGGCGCGTGACGGGCGCATCGTCGCTGCCAGCCATGGCGGGCGCCCGCTGGGCAGTTGCATCGCAGGCGTGGCCGGCCTGGCATCGCTGGCCGATGGCGAGGTGCGCAGCAGCATCGAGGAGATCGAAGGCCACTACTGCATCGTCGGCATGGCCGCCGGGCGCGGCTACCGCGAGTTCCGGCTAGACCAGGGCGCGGCACGCGATGCAAAAGAAAGCGCAACGGACGACACACTGGCCGGCCTCGTCAGCCTGAGCCTGCAGCGGCTGGGCCCCGTGCATGCCGATGCGCGCAACCGCGCGCTGCGCCTGGCGTCCGCCACCCGGCTGGATGGCGCCCGGCCCGCTACGCACGGGCACGGGCACGGGCGCCCCGCGCATGGCAGCGGCGACGCGCCTGTGGAACTGGCCAGCTTCTACGTGGGCGCCAGCCTGCTGGCCCTGCGCGCGGGCGATGTCTGCGAGGCCCTGCCCGCCAGCGCCATCTCGCCCGTGGCGGCAGGACGCCTGCCGTTTTGCGTGGGCGCGCTGGCAAGGCGCAGCCAGGGCAGCGTCAGCGGCTATGTCTGGGTGTTCGACCTGGCCGCGCTGCTGCAGGGCCAGCCCGGCGTGGTCACCGAGCAGTCACAGGTCATCGTGGTCCAGCATGGCGGCCTGCGCGTGGGCCTGCTGGTCAGCGCGCTGCAGGGCGTGCACCGGCTGCCAGCCAGCGCGCTGGTGGATTCGCCCATGTTGAACGCGGCCGACACCGCGACGGCCCTGGTGCGCAAGCTGGTGCATGCCGATTCGGGCCTGCCGCTGATCCAGTGCCTGGACCCCGCCGCGCTGATGCGAAGGCTGCAGCCTTCGCGCGTTGCCGCGGCCAATGCCGACCGCAATGCGGTCAGCGTGGAAAGGGAGGCGGCGTAGCCCGGGCCTGTCGGGCCTATGGGCATGTCGGGCGCGCCGGGCCTGTCGGGTGCGCCGCGCCTTTAGCTCCTCAAAGGCCCCAGTGGCGCAGGCCCGGCAACGCGGCCTGCGCTGCCTCGTAGCCTTCGTCGATGGCCTCGCGGGCGCGGTGGAAGTCCAGCAGGCCCAGGTGGGACAGGCGCGGCGCGATCACCAGCTCGGGCGGGTCGCCGGCCATGCGGCTGCGCGTGATGCGCATCTGCATGATGTTGACGCTGGTCATCACCACGTCCAGCAGCGAGGGCGGACGGGGCGGCGGCTCGGTCTCGCGGCCGGCCTCGTCGCGATGGTGGCCGGGCATCCACCCCATCACGCCGCGCTGCAGCCTGCGCACCCAGGCCGTGCCGGCCACGGCGCTGGCCTGGCCGGCCAGGTCCTCGGGCGCCACGCCCTGCTCCACGGCGGGCGGGGCTTCCTCCAGTGGCGGCGCGGCAGCCATGGCGGCCGAGGGAACCAGCGGACGCATGTGGCGCCGCATGATGTCGGCGTTGAGATCGACGGCGATCACGATGTCCGCCCCCATGGCACGCGCCAGCGAGGCGGGCACGGGGTTGACGATGCCGCCATCGACCAGCAGCCGCCCCTCGCGCTGCACGGGCGTGAACAGGCCGGGCAGCGCGATGGAGGCACGCACGGCATCGGCGATGGAGCCCTTGCGCAGCCAGACCTCGGCGCCCGAATGCAGGTCGGTGGCCACGGCGCCGAAGGGAATCTTCAGGTCCTCGATGGCCGAGTCCACGAAGTGCTCGCGCCAGAACGCGATCAGCTTCTCGCCCTTGAGCATGCCGCCCGTGATGTTGAAGTCCATGAAACCGAACACCTTGCGCATGCCCAGTCCCAGCACCCATTCCTCGAAGCGCTGCATCTCTCCAGCCGCATAGGAGGCACCGACCAGGGCGCCGATGGACGAGCCGCAGATGATGTCGGGCCTCAGGCCCGCATCCTCCAGCGCGCGCAGCACGCCGAAATGCGCCCAGCCACGCGCCGACCCGCTGCCCAGCGCCAGGCCGACCACGGGTTTGCGCGGACTCAGCGCCATCAGCGGTCCCCGCCTGCCAGCAGCGCCAGCATGCCGGCCTCGTCCAGCACGGTCACGCCCAGTTCCTCGGCCTTGGCCAGCTTGCTGCCGGCCTCGGCACCGGCCACCACATAGCTGGTCTTCTTGCTGACCGAGCCGGAGACCTTGGCGCCTGCGGCCTCCAGCATCTCCTTGGCCTGGTCGCGGCCCAGCGTGGGCAGCGTGCCCGTGAGCACCACGGTCATGCCGGCCAGCGGCTGGGCGGTCTGCTCGCGCGCCGCGCCCTCCTCCCAGTGCACGCCGCAGGCACGCAACTGCTCGACCACCTCGCGGTTGTGGGGCTGGGCGAAGAAGGTGTGGATGCTCTCGGCCACGATGGGCCCCACGTCGCGCACCTGCAGCAGTTGCTCGACGCTGGCGTCCATGATGGCGTCCAGCTGGCCGAAGTGGCGGGCCAGGTCCTTGGCCGTGGACTCGCCCACCTGGCGGATGCCCAGGCCGAAGAGGAACCGCGCCAGCGTGGTCTTCTTGGATTTCTCCAGCGCATCCAGCACGTTCTGGGCCGACTTCTCGGCCATGCGGTCCAGCGATGCCAGGGCCACCAGGCCCAGGCGGTAGAGGTCGGGCAGCGTGCGCACCACGTGGCCGTCCACCAGTTGGTCCACGAGCTTGTCGCCCAGGCCCTCGATGTCCATGGCGCGCCGCGCGGCAAAGTGCAGGATGGCCTCCTTGCGCTGCGCCGGGCAGAACAGGCCGCCCGTGCAGCGGTGGTTGGCCTCGCCCTTGGGCCGCGCCACGGCGCTGCCGCAGATGGGGCATGCAGCGGGCATGCGGAAGTTGGGCACATAGGCCGGCCGGTCGCCGGGCACGCGGCCCACGACCTCGGGGATCACGTCACCGGCGCGGCGCACGACCACGGTGTCGCCCGTGCGCACGCGCTTCTTGCGGATCTCGAACAGGTTGTGCAGCGTGGCATTCGTGACGATGACGCCGCCCACCGCCACGGGGGCCAGGCGCGCCACGGGCGTGAGCTTGCCCGTGCGGCCGACCTGTATGTCGATGCCTTCCATGCGCGTGGGCATTTCCTCGGCCGGGTACTTGTGGGCCACGGCCCAGCGCGGCTCGCGCGAGACAAAGCCCAGCTGGCGCTGCTGGGCCAGGCTGTTGACCTTGTAGACCACGCCGTCGATCTCGTAGGGCAGCGTGGCGCGCTCGGCGCCCATGCGCTGGTGGAAGGCCACCAGCTCGGCCGCGCCCCTGGCGATGCAGACCTGGGGGGCCACCGGAAAGCCCCAGTCGCGCAGCGTCTGCAGCATGGCGTAGTGGGTGACGAAGTCGGGGCCGCCCTGGGCAGCCGGCGTGATCTCGCCCAGGCCATAGGCGAAGAAGGACAGCGGGCGCTGCGCCGCAATGCCCGAGTCCAGCTGGCGCACCGAGCCTGCCGCCGCATTGCGCGGATTGGCAAAGCTCTTGCCGCCGGCGGCCTGCTGGCGCTCGTTGAGCTTGACGAAGTCGGCGCGGCCCATGTAGACCTCGCCGCGCACCTCGACCACAGGCGGCACGCCCTTGCCTTCGGGCAGGGACAGCGGAATCTTGCGGATGGTGCGGATGTTGTGGGTCACGTCCTCGCCCACCTCGCCGTCGCCGCGCGTGGTGGCCTGCACCAGGCGGCCGTTCTCGTAGCGCAGGTTCATGGCCAGGCCGTCGAACTTGGGCTCGGCCACGTACTCCACGGGCGGCGCGCCTTCGGCCAGTTCCAGCTCCTTGCGGATGCGTGCGTCGAAGGCCTCGGCCCCCGTGGCCTCGTTGTCGGTCTCGGTGCGGATGCTGAGCATGGGCACGGCATGGCGCACGGGCATCAGGCCGTCGAGCACGGCGCCGATCACGCGCTGCGTGGGCGAATCCGGGGTGACCAGTTCGGGGTAGGCACCTTCCAGCGCCTGCAGTTGCTGGAAGACGCGGTCGTACTCGCCATCGGGCACGGTGGGCGTGTCCAGCACGTAGTACTCATGCGCCCATTGGTTGAGCTGGGCGCGCAGCGCCTGCACCTTGGCCAGCACCTTGTCGGGGGCGGCCCCGGACTCCGGCGCTGCGGGGGCTGCGCCGGAGAAAAGATCCAGATTGTCATTCATGGGGTTGAGGCCAGGAGCCTGTTGTGCACCAGGGGCACCGCGCCGCGTCAGCTGAACAGTCGCCGCGCCAGCATGGAGCCCGCCGACAGCTCGCGGCTGTCGAGCTTGTCATAGAGATGTTCCAGGTCGTGCTGGATGGGGTCCAGCGCCATGGCCGGCAGCAGGTAGCCGTTCTGGTCGCAGAGCACGCCGTCCATGGTCTGGCACAGGCGCTCGGCCACCTGGCGCAACTGCACGAAGGCCTGCTCGCCGCGCGGCACCTGGGGCACGTCCAGGCTCAGCAGGAACTCGCGCACCACCGAGGTGTCCAGGTCGTCGGCCATGGCCGCCTGCGGGTCGTAGTTGAGCACCAGCACCGGCGGCATGCCGGGCGTGGGCGAAGGCAGGGCCATGCGCCCGGGCATGGAGCCCGGCAGGAAGCCCTGGCGCGATGCGTTCTGCTGCACGTAGCCCGCGCTCCAGGAGGCCTGGCGTGCGCGCAGCATGAAGGTGAGCTGGGCGTCGTGCTCGCTGGCGAACTGGTCGAGCTCGCGCGCTCGCGCCACTTCCTGCAGCATGTCGGGCACGTCGGGCGTGGCGCCCAGCGCGTCGGCAAAGCGCTGCACCTTGGCAACGAACTCGGAGAACTCGATCTCGTTGAGCGCACCCGTGCGGTTGGCCAGCTGCACGCCGGCCTGAAAACCCAGGTAGCGCTGGCCGGGCTGCAGCGGCTCCCACTGGTGGGTGGACTGGTTCATGCCCTCGATCGCAAAGGGCTTGTTGCCCGCGCGCCGCGTGGCGGGCTGGGCCTGCAGCGCCAGTTCGCCGGGCACGGCCTGGCCGACCTGCACGGGGGCAATGGCGTCGATCAGCGCATCCAGACCCGGGCGGCTGGCGGCCGCGCTGGTCAGGGCCGCGTCATTGAGGGAAGGCTCGATGGACTGCGGTGCCGACGGGGACGCCGCAGGCACGGACACAGATTCAGATGCGGGTGCCGATGCGCTGGCGTCTTCGCCCGCCTGCAGGGCATGGGCGGCCTGCGCGGACTGCACCGCCTGGGCGGCCTTGGCCGCCAGCGCAGCCTGGGCCGCAGCCTGGCGCTGCTGCTCTTCGAGCTGGACCAGATGGGCCAGCTCGGCGTCGGTTTCGGCAAAGCGGTCTGCGGAGGCAGGGCTCTGGCCCGGCGCGGCGGTGCCGAAGTCGCCCAGCACGGGCTCGCGCAGGCTGTGCGTCAGGTCCGGGCCGTGGCCCACGGTGTCCATGCCGGGCTCATGGCGCGAGGGATCGCGCTGCGCTTCATCGACGGGGTCGGCGCGCTTGGGTGCATTGCGGCGCGCGGACCAGCTGTTGTAGGCAAGGATCAGGGCCAGCACCACAAAGCCCAGGACGGCCAGACTGATTTGCAGGTTACTCATGGAATGAAGGAATGAAACGTCGTTCCAGCAAAGGGGTTTGAAAGGTTGCGGACATGCTCAGGATAGCTCAGCCATGGACAGCGCGGACTCCATGTCCACGGCCACGATGCGGGACACGCCCTGCTCCTGCATGGTCACGCCGATGAGCTGCTGGGCCATTTCCATGGCGATCTTGTTGTGGCTGATGAACAGGAACTGCGTGCTCTTGCTCATGCTGGCCACCAGCTTGGCATAGCGCTCGGTGTTGGCATCGTCCAGCGGCGCATCCACCTCGTCCAGCAGACAGAACGGGGCCGGGTTGAGCTGGAAGATGGCGAAGACCAGGGCAATCGCCGTCAGCGCCTTCTCGCCACCGGACAGCAGGTGAATCGTCTGGTTCTTCTTGCCGGGCGGCTGCGCGATCACCTGCACGCCCGAGTCCAGGATTTCATCGCCCGTGATGACCAGCTTGGCCTGCCCGCCGCCGAACAGCTCGGGAAACATGCGTCCGAAATGCCCGTTCACGGTCTCGAAAGTGCCCGACAGCAGCTCGCGCGTCTCGGCATCGATCTTGCGGATGGCATCTTCCAGCGTGTTCATGGCCTGGGTCAGGTCCTCGGTCTGCGCGTCGAGGAAGGTCTTGCGCTCGCGCGCCAGCTTCAGCTCGTCCAGCGCCGCCAGGTTGACCGCGCCCAGGGCCGCGATCTCGCGGTGCAGGCGGTCGATCTCGCCCTGCAGGCCGTGCATGCGCACATTGGCCTCGGCAATGGACTGGGAGACGGCGGCCAGGTCGGCGCCCGCCTCTTCCAGCAAGGTGGAGTACTGCTCCAGGCCCAGGCGCGCGGCCTGCTCCTTGAGCTGGAATTCGGTGATGCGCTGGCGCAGCGGGTCCAGCGCCTTTTCCAGTTGCTGGCGGCGTTCGTCGCTGGCGCGCAGCTTGTTGGTCAGGTCGTCATATTCGCTGCGGCGCGCGGCCACGGCCTGCTCGCGCTGCATCTTCAAATCCAGCGCATCCTGCAGGCCGCCCTGGGCCGCGGCATCGGTCAGGCGCGTAAGCTCGTCCTGCGCGCGCTGCTGCTCGTCGGCCAGCGAGCGGGCCTGCTGGCTGGCCGTCTCTATGGTGCGGCTGAGTTCGCCCCGACGCGCCTCCAGGCTGCGGCGTGAGAACGTGGCCTCCTGGGCCTGGCGTTCCAGCGTGCGCAGTTGCTCGCGCGATTCGTTCAGGCGCCGCTCGGACTCCAGCACCTTGTCGCCGAGCTGGGCATGGCGCTCCTGGCTGTCGGCCAGTTGCATGTCCAGTTCCTCGAAGCGGGCTTCGGCCGCCACGCGGCGCTCCTCGATGTCGGACAGCTGGGCCTCGACCTCGGCCAGGTCGGCGCTGATCTGGGCATTGCGTGCACGGGCCTGCTCGGCCAGCTGCGACAGGCGCAGGGTCTCGACCTGCAGCTCATGGGCACGGCTTTGCGATTCGCTGGCCTCGCGCCGGGCGCCGACCAGGCGCTGCGAGGCCTCGGCATAAGCGCTTTCGGCACGCACCAGGGCCGTGCGCGATTCGTCGGAGATCAGCGCCTGGGCGCGCACTTCCTTTTCAAGGTGCTCGATTTCCTGGGCGCGTGCCAGCAGGCCGGATTGCTCCGAGTCCTGCGCATAAAAGCTCACGCTGTGGCTGCTGACGGCATGGCCCGTGGGCACGTAGACGGTTTCACCGGGCCGCAGTTCGCTGCGGCGCGACAGCGCCTCTTCCAGCGTGGGCGCCGTGTAGCAGTCCTGCAGCCAGTCGCCGAGCACGGCGCGCAGGCCGGCATCGTTCACGCGCAGCAGGTCCGACAGGTGCTGCCAGCGGCCGGCGGCCGGCGCGGGAGCGCCCTGCGGCGGGCTGAAGAAGGCCAGGCGTGCGGGCGGCGCATCGTGCCCGCCTGAGCCCAGAAAGCCACGCACCATGTCGAGCCGGCCCACTTCCAGCGCGCCCAGGCGCTCGCGCAGCGCGGCCTCCAGCGCGTTTTCCCAGCCGGGCTCGATGGCAATGCGGCTCCACAGGCCCTGCATGCCGTCCAGGCCGTGCTTGGCCAGCCAGGGCTGGAGCTTGCCGTCTGTCTTGACCTTTTCCTGCAGGGCCTTGAGCGCTTCCAGCCGCGCCGACAGGTCCGCGTGGCGCGCGGCCTCGGCGTTGACGGCCTGCTGGCGCGTGCGGCGGTCCTCGTCGAGCTGGGGCACGGAGTCCTGCAGCTCGTTGAGCACGGCATCGGCCATTTCAGCCAGTTCGCGCGCCTCTTCCAGCTGGGACTGCAGATTGTTCAGGCGGGCCTCGTCGGGCGTCTCCAGGGCGTTGCGGTCGGCGCGCAGGCGCTCGAAGCGGGTCTCGAACTGGCGGCGCTGCTCGTCCAGGCTGCGCTGCTCGGCGGCCAGCACCTGGATCTGCTGCTGCACCTGGACCACGCTGGCGCGCTGGTCGGTGTCAGCCTTCTGGGCATTGCGCAGGGCGTCCTCCAGGTCGGGCAGGCGCATGCTTTGCTCCTCGACCTGGGCGGCCAGCATCTCGGCCTGTTCCTCGGCGTCCATGCCGGCGCCTTCGAGGTTCTCGATCTCGGCTTCGGCTTCCTCGCGGCGGCTGTTCCACAGCAGCACCTGCTCGGACAGCTGCTGCAGCCGCTGCTGCACGCGCTGGCGGCCTTCGAGCACGTAGCGGATCTCGGCCTCCAGCTTGCCGACTTCGGCCGTGGATTCGTAGAGCTTGGCCTGGGCCTGGTTGACCTGGTCGCTGGCGTCGTAGTGCGCCTGGCGCAGGGTTTCGAGCCCGCTTTCGTTGTTGCGGATGTCGGCCATGCGCTCTTCGAGCTCGTTGACGGCCTGCAGACCCTCCACGCGCACGCGGTCCTGCTCGGCCTCGGCCTCGGCGCGCTTGAGGAACCACAGCTGCTGCTGCTTGAGCGTGACCTGGGACTGCAGCGCGTTGTACTGGGCCGCCACCTCGGCCTGCTTTTCCAGCCGGTCGAGGTTGTTGTTGAGCTCGCGCAGGATGTCTTCCACGCGCGTGAGGTTCTCGGTGGTGGCCGAGAGCCGGTTCTCGGTCTCGCGCCGGCGCTCCTTGTACTTAGACACGCCTGCGGCCTCTTCGAGGAACAGGCGCAGTTCCTCGGGGCGCGACTCGATGATGCGGCTGATCGTGCCCTGGCCGATGATGGCGTAGGCGCGCGGGCCCAGGCCCGTGCCCAGGAACACGTCCTGCACATCGCGGCGGCGCACGGCCTGGTTGTTGATGAAGTAGCTGCTGTTGCCCTCGCGCGTGAGCACGCGCTTGACGGCGATCTCGCCGAACTGGCCCCACTGGCCGCCCGCGCGGTGGTCACTGTTGTCGAACACCAGCTCCACGCTGGAGCGGCTGGCCGGCTTGCGGTGCGTGGTGCCGTTGAAGATCACGTCCTGCATGGACTCGCCGCGCAGCTCGCTGGCCTTGCTCTCGCCCAGCACCCAGCGCACCGCATCCATGATGTTGGACTTGCCGCAGCCGTTGGGGCCCACCACGCCCACCAGTTGCCCCGGCAGCATGAAGTTGGTGGGCTCGGCGAAGGACTTGAAGCCGGACAGCTTGATGGAATTCAGGCGCACGATGCAGGCAGATGGCGGTCCGCGGCGAACGGACGAATGAGGACGTGGGGGAACAACAGGGAAGCTCGGAATGATACCGCGCGCCACCCCTGCTCAAGAATGGAAAGCGGCCCGCGCGGGGCCGTGTCGAATGTCAAGAATGGTTTGAGGGGGCGTCCGGCACCCCGCTGCCATCCGTGCACTCCACCACCTGGGGCCGGTCCTGCGCCTCCTGCGGCAGGTTCGCCGGGCTCAGGGCCGGAGGGCGCGACACGATGGCCTGGCGGACCAGTGCCTCGAAGCTGCGCACGGGCACGGGCGGACTGAGCAGGTAGCCCTGCCAGGCATGGCAGTGCTGGTCTTCGAGGAATTGGCGCTGCGCCTCGGTCTCCACACCCTCGGCGATGACCTGCAGGCCCAGGCTGGTACCCAGGGCGACGATGGTGCGCGCAATGGCCGCGTCGTTGGGGTCGCTGAGCACGTCGCGCACGAAGCTGCGGTCGATCTTGAGCTGGTCCAGCGGCAGGCGCTTGAGATAGGCCAGCGAGGAGTAGCCGGTGCCGAAGTCGTCCAGCGAGAACCCCACGCCGTGTGCCTTGAGCGTGGCCATCTTGGCCGCCGTGTCGTCCACGTCGGCCAGCAGCAGGCTTTCGGTCAGCTCCAGCTTGAGCAGGCGCGGATTGGCACCGTGCTCCTTGAGCGCCTGCAGCACCTGCTCCACGAAGCGCGCCTGGTGGAACTGGCGCGGGCTGACGTTGACGGCCAGCATCAGGCAGGCCATGTCCGGCTCCGCCGCCCATTGCGCCAGTTGCCGGCAGGCCTCGCCCAGCACCCATTCGCCCAGTTGCTGGATCAGGCCCGTTTCCTCGGCCAGCGAGACGAAGAGCGACGGCGGCACCAGCCCTTCGCGCGGGTGGTTCCAGCGCAGCAGGCCCTCGGCGCCGACGATGCGCCCGTTCGCCACCTGCGGCTGGTAGTACAGGACGAATTGCGAGCGCACCAGGCCCTCGCGCATTTCCTGCTCCATGGCCGTGCGCGATCTGAGCACGGCCTGCAGTTGCGGATCGAAGAACTGCAGCGTGTTGCGCCCCATGCCCTTGGCCTGGTACATGGCCATCTCGGCACGGCGCAGAACCTCGTCGGCACTGAGTTCCTGCTCGCCGAACAGGCTGGCGCCAATGCTCAGCGTGATGTGGCAGGACTGGCCACTCAGTTGCAGCGGTTGCAGCAGCAGCGAACGCATGCGCTGGACCTCGCCTTCGAGCTTGGAGGCGGCGTGCATGGAGTCCTTGCCCAGGTCCTCCAGCAGCACGACGAAGTCATCGCCGCTGTGACGGGCCAGCGTGGCCTCGCGGCCCAGGGACTGGGCCAGTCGCTCGGCAATCATGCGCAGCAGCACGTCGCCCAGTTCCAGCCCCAGGCTGTCGTTGAAGGCCTTGAAGTTGTCCACGTCCAGCAGCATGACGGCGCCACAGCGCCCGCGACGGCGGCTGGAGGCCAGCGCCTGCTGCAGCCGGTCCACCAGCAGGCGGCGGTTGGGCAGGCCGGTAAGCGCATCGTAGAAGGCCAGGCGGCGAATTTCTTCTTCGGCGGTCTTGCGCTGGCTCTGGTCCTGCAGGATCAGCAGGCAGCCTTCGTCCAGCAGCATGCCGCCGATGGATACGGAGCGCGCGCAGCCGTCGCTGCCTATGAGCTGGTACTCCTCGGAGTTGAGGGTGCCGCAGCTGTCGGACTCGCTGCCATGGGAGCTTTGGGCAACGCGCGCCCGCGCCTGCGCAGCCTCGAAGCGGCGCTGCATGCGCTGGCGGCGGGCTTCATCCGGGCACATGTTGCGCCACCAGCCGTCGCCATCCATGCCGGCCGTGGCGCCATGGCCTGCCAGGCGCATGAATTCCTCGTTCCAGTAGGCGAAGCGGCCATCCTCCTGCAGCATGGCCAGGCCCAGGGGCAGGCGCTGGATGACCATGCGCAGGTGGCGCGATCCGTCGCGCTGCATTTGCTGCAAGTGGCGGCGCGCGCTGATGTCCTGCACCAGGGCCATCAGCCGCAGCGATGGGCCGTGGCCCAGCGCGGAGATGTGCAGTTCCACCCAGACCAGGCTGCCGTCGCTGCGCCGCAGCTGCCGCTCGATCTGCAGGGCGCGGCGCTGGCCCGCAGCCAGTTCCTGCAGCAGCAGCCTGTCGCCCTCCACCGTTTCGGCGGCCACCAGGGCCAGCAGGGGGCGCTGGCACAGCTGCTGTGCCTCGTGGCCGGTGATGTCGCAATACCTGCGGTTCACATGCAGGACATTGCCGTTGGCCGCGTCGATCTGCACCACGCCCACGGCGGCCTGCTCGAACAGTGCCTGAAAGCGGGCATCGCTCTCGCGCATGCTGCGGGAAGAGGCACGCAGTTGCGCCCAGCTGGACGGATGGCGCCGCCACCAGGCTGCCGCCAGCGAGGCCAGCAGGACTGACACCAGCATGCCCAGCGCAAACAGCACCAGGGGCTGGGCACGCTCGGTCCAGGACAGGGCCGTGCTCACGGGAATGAAGTTCAGCCGCCACAGCCGGTCCTGGGCCTGCAGTGTCTGCTCCAGCACCACCTGGCCGGTATCGCCCAGGCCTACCGCATCCTGCCCGCGCTCGGGCCAGGCAGCACCCAGATACAGCGGCAGCGGCGATACGCCGGCCGGCGGCAGGGGCGAGACCGGGCCTGCGTCATGCATGGCCAGCGCTAGCCGGCCCAGGAAGCCGCGCTCATGCAGGTCCTGCACCAGGTCGTGCACACGAATGCTGACGTCGGCCGTTCCCAGGAACAGCGGATGCGCGGCCGTGCCATCCGGAGACTGGTGGTCCGCCAGCGCAAAGACGGGCGCGCGCACCAGCACGGCGGTGGCATGCTCGCCGGGCTGCTTCATTGCAAACGGCGCCGAGACCACGGCGGCCGCGCTGTCCCGGCTGCGCAGCATGCTGGCCATGAGACTGGGGCG
Source organism: Delftia sp. SD018 (assembly GCF_017355445.1). Lineage (NCBI taxonomy): Bacteria > Pseudomonadati > Pseudomonadota > Betaproteobacteria > Burkholderiales > Comamonadaceae > Delftia > Delftia sp. SD018. The sequence goes on along the minus strand of NZ_JADDRN010000018.1, from coordinate 110,596 downwards.
GTCGTGCATGTCCAGGCCGGCGATGGATTCATTGCCTTCCACCGGCCAGAGATAGTCGATGAAGAAATAGTGGGGATCGGGCCTGAACGAGGCCGACGGATCCTGGCTGGCCTGACCGCGCTCCGTTGCGGCCCGCGTAAAGGTCAGCGCCTGCATGCCGGGCTGTATCTGTATGCGCAGCGCCTGCGCAATGCGCGCGAAGGCCTGCTGCCCCATCTCGGGAGAGGCGGCCAGCTGGTTGGCCACATGCTGGACCATGACGGCATAGGCATCCAGGCGCATCTCCAGCGCCTGGCGGGCAGACTGGGCCTGTTGCGTATGGCGTTGCAGGTCGATGCGCTCCAGCGCCCGCTGCTGCTGCAGGGCGAGCGCGGCGCTCAGGCACATGCCCACCGCCATGACGGTGGCGGCTGGCCAGGCGGTCCGGATGGCTACAAGCGTGCGCTGGGCAAAAGCTGACATGGAGCGGCTAAGGCTGAATAGGCAGTCACGGGGAATCGGTCCAGGAGCACGGAACCACTCGTTGCCAGCCCCATGGCCAGCCACCCGAAAAGGCCGGGCAGGCCATGTGGAGCAGAGAGCGAGGATAAATGGATTTCGGCACCCGGCAGGCAAATCATATGTAAGACAAATCCTACAAACGCCTTTGCTCTATCGTCGGAATGCGCTCTTGCTGAAGACCTCCACGGGCAAACCCTAGAGTGCAGGCAGCAAGGTGCTTGTACCCGGCCCCATGTGCCCGGGCTCGCCGGGCCTGCCGGGCCTTGCCGGGCACCAGGGGTGGAGGGCGAGGCATTGCACAAGCCCTCATCCATGAAATCAGAGGCGGCAGTTTTGAAACAACAATGAAACGGATGGTACGGCAGCAGGTGGCGCTGCAGCCCTTCAGCCTCTGGCAGCAGGCTGCGATGCTTGCACGGGTTTCCCCTTGAGTCGGATGGCATGCTGCTTGCAACAAGCCTGGTGCACTGCCAACCATAACTCTGCAGGAGACACCAACCCATGAGCATCAACCGCCGCCGCTTTTGCGCCGCCCTGCCCGCCCCGCTGGCCGGCCTTGCGCTGCCGCACCAGGGCCTGGCCCAGGAGGCGTTTCCCAGCAAGTCGCTGAAGATCGTCTGCCCCTTCGCACCCGGCGGCGGATCGGACTTCATTGCGCGCGTGGCCTCCAACGTGCTCAACGACAGGCTGGGCCAGCCCGTGGTGGTGGAGAACCGGCCGGGCGCCGGTGGCACGCTGGGCACCGAGTACGCGCTGCGCTCGGCGGCCGATGGCTACACGCTGCTGCTGGTGGCGGGCAGCTATACGGTCAACCCTTCGCTGTACAAGCTGCGCTTCGACCCCGTGGCCGACATGACGCCCGTGATCCAGCTGTCCAAAGGCGCCTACGTGGTCTGCGTGAGCCCCCGCGTGCCCGCCAGAAACCTGCAGGAATTGCTGACCTATGCGCGTGAGAACCCGGGCAAGCTGACCTTTGCCTCGGCCGGCAATGGCAGCCATCTTCACATCGTCACCGAGTACCTGTTCGGCATGGCCAAGGTCAAGGCCACGCATGTGCCCTATCGCGGCACGGGCCCGGCCGTGACCGATCTGCTGTCGGGCAATGTGGACATGCTGGTGGCAGGCACCGAGGCGCTGATGCAGCACGTCAAGAGCGGCAAGCTGCACGCCCTGGCCGTGACCACAGCCCAGCGCCTGCCCGCCTATCCCGAGATTCCGTCGGTGGCCGAAAGCGGCCTGCCGGACTATGACGTGGTGGCCTGGCACGGCCTGCTCGCGCCCAAGGGCCTGCCGCCCGCCGTGCTGTCGCGCATCAATGCTGCGTTGGACACCGGCCTCAAGGCGCCGGCACTGCTGGCCCAGCTGGAGCCCACGGGCGTGTCCCCGGCAGGCGGCACACCGGCCCAGTTCGGCGCCCTGATCCAGTCCGAGATTCCCCGCTACGCCAAGGTGGTGAAAGACAACGAAATTCGCGCACAGTAATAGGCGCCCAGCAATCGGCTCACGCAGGCCCGAGAATCCATCCGCCCCCATGACGTCCCGCTACAAGAAACCCCTGCCCGGCACCACGCTGCACTACATCGACGCCCGCGCCGCCGTCGATGCCCTCTCGCCCGGTGCCTGGGCACGCCTGCCCTACACCGCCCGCGTCCACGCCGAGAACCTCGTGCGCCGCGCCGATCCCGCGCAGCTGGACGGCTACCTGCTGCAGCTCATCGAGCGCCGGCGCGACATCGACTTTCCCTGGTACCCCGTGCGCGTGGTCTGCCACGACATCCTGGGCCAGACCGCCCTGGTGGACCTGGCCGGCCTGCGCGACGCCATTGCGGCCGAAGGCGGCGACCCCGCCCAGGTCAACCCCGTCGTGCCCGTGCAGCTCATCGTGGACCACTCGCTGGCCGTGGAGTGCGGCGGCTTCAATCCCGATGCCTTTGCGAAGAACCGCGCCATCGAGGACCGCCGCAACGAGGACCGCTTCCACTTCATCGAGTGGACGAAGAAGGCCTTCGCCAACGTGGATGTGATTCCCGCAGGGAACGGGATCATGCACCAGATCAATCTGGAAAAAATGTCCCCCGTGGTCACTGTGCAGGATGGCCTGGCCTTCCCGGACACCTGTGTCGGCACCGACTCGCATACCCCCCATGTCGATGCCCTGGGCGTGATCGCCGTGGGCGTGGGGGGCCTTGAGGCCGAGAACGTCATGCTGGGCCGCGCCTGCTGGATGCGCCTGCCCGAGATCGTGGGCGTGCGCCTCACGGGCCGGCGCCAGGGCGGCATCACCGCCACCGACATCGTGCTGGCCCTGACCGAATTCCTGCGCCAGCAAAAGGTGGTGGGCGCCTATGTGGAATTCTTTGGCGAGGGCGCCGACAGCCTGAGCATCGGCGACCGCGCCACCATCTCCAACATGTGCCCTGAATACGGCGCCACGGCGGCCATGTTCTCCATTGATGCCCAGACCCTGGCCTACCTGCGCCTGACCGGCCGCGACGAGGTCCAGGTGCGCCTGGTCGAGGCCTATGCGCGCACCGCGGGTTTCTGGAGCGACACCCTGGCCGGGGTGGAGTACGAGCGCCTGCTGCAGTTCGACCTGTCCACCGTGGTGCGCAACATGGCCGGCCCCTCGAATCCGCACCGGCGCCTGCCCACCTCGGCCCTGGCCGAGCGCGGCATTGCCGATGCGGCAAAACTGCAGGCCGCCCGCGCCCAGGAGAGCCAGGGCCTGATGCCCGATGGGGCCGTCATCATCGCGGCCATCACCAGCTGCACCAACACCAGCAACCCGCGCAATGTCATCGCCGCGGCCTTGCTGGCGCGCAATGCCAACCGTCTTGGATTGGTGCGCAAGCCCTGGGTCAAATCCTCACTGGCGCCGGGCTCCAAGGCCGTGGAGCTGTATCTGAAGGAGGCCGGGCTGCTCAGCGAGCTGGAGCAGCTGGGCTTTGGCATCGTCGCCTTTGCCTGCACCACCTGCAACGGCATGAGCGGCGCGCTGGACCCCGCCATCCAGCAGGAAATCATCGAGCGCGACCTCTACGCCACGGCCGTGCTCTCGGGCAACCGCAACTTCGACGGGCGCATCCATCCCCAGGCCAAACAAGCCTTCCTGGCCTCGCCGCCGCTGGTCGTGGCCTATGCGCTGGCGGGCACCATCCGCTTCGACATCGAGCAGGATGTGCTGGGCGTGGTGGACGGCCGCGAGATCCGCCTCAAGGACCTGTGGCCCGCCGACGAGGAGATCGACGCCATCGTCGAGCAATCGGTCAAACCTGCGCAATTCCGCGCCGTCTACGAACCCATGTTCGCCATCCGCAAGGACGATGGCGACAAAGCCTCGCCCCAGTACGACTGGCGCCCCCAGTCCACCTACATCCGCCGCCCGCCCTACTGGGATACCGAAGGCGTGGGCGCGCTGGCGGCCTTCCCGCGCACGCTGCGCAACATGCGGCCACTGGCCCTGCTGCCCGACAACATCACCACCGACCACCTGTCGCCCTCCAACGCCATCCTGGCCGACAGCGCGGCGGGCGAATACCTGGCGCGCATGGGCCTGCCCGAGGAGGACTTCAACTCCTACGCCACCCATCGCGGCGACCACCTGACGGCCATGCGCGCCACCTTCGCCAACCCGCAGCTGGTCAACGAAATGGCCGTCATCGACGGCGTGCAGCACAAGGGATCGCTGGCGCGCATCGAGCCCGAAGGGCGCGTGGTGCGCATGTGGGAGGCCATGGAAACCTACCTGAACCGCCGCCAGCCGCTGATCATCATCGCGGGTGCCGACTACGGCCAGGGCAGCTCGCGCGACTGGGCGGCCAAGGGCGTGCGGCTGGCCGGAGTCGAGGCGGTGGTGGCCGAAGGCTTCGAGCGCATCCACCGCACCAACCTCATCGGCATGGGCGTGCTGCCGCTGCAGTTCGTGCCGGGCACCGACCGCAGGACCCTGGGGCTGGACGGCACGGAGGTCTATGGCGTGGAAGGCGAGCGCACGCCGGGCACCCAACTCACTCTGGTGATTGAACGAAGAAGCGGCCAGACGCTGCGCGTGCCCGTGACCTGCCGGCTGGACACGGCCGAGGAGGTATCGGTCTACGAGGCGGGCGGCGTGCTGCAGCGCTTCGCCCAGGACTTTCTTGCACAGACACAGGACGCTTGATGAACACCACACCCCAGATCCGCATTCCCGCCACCTACCTGCGCGGCGGCACCAGCAAGGGCGTGTTCTTTCGCCTGCAAGACCTTCCGGAGACTGCGCAGCAGCCGGGCGCCGTGCGCGACGCCATCCTGCTGCGCGCCCTGGGCAGCCCCGACCCTTACGGCAAGCAGATCGACGGCATGGGCAATGCATCGTCGAGCACCAGCAAGGCCGTGATCCTCTCGGCCAGCACGCGCGAAGGCCATGACGTGGACTACCTGTTCGGCCAGGTCTCCATCGACCGGCCCTTCGTGGACTGGAGCGGCAACTGCGGCAATCTCTCGGCCGCCGTGGGGCCCTGCGCCATCCACATGGGATTGATAGCCCCTGCGCGCATTCCACGCAACGGCACGGCCACCCTCCGCATCTGGCAGGCCAATATCGGCAAGACCATCGTGGCCCATGTGCCCATCACGGACGGACAGGTGCAGGAGACGGGCGACTTCGAGCTCGATGGCGTGACCTTTCCTGCGGCCGAGGTGGCGTTGGAGTTCCTGGACCCTGCCGATGAGGGAGAGGACGGAGGAGCCATGTTCCCCACGGGCCATCTCGTGGACCGGCTGGATGTTCCCGGAGTCGGCAGCTTTGCAGCCACGCTGATCAATGCGGGCATTCCGACCATCTTCCTGAACGCAAAGGACCTGGGCTACACGGGCTGCGAGCTGCAGGACGCCATCAACGGCGATGCCGAGGCGCTGGCGCGCTTCGAGGCCATACGCGCCCACGGCGCCCTGCAGATGGGCCTGATCCAGGAACTGTCCGAAGCCGCCAGGCGCCAGCACACGCCCAAAATCGCCTTTGTGGCACCGCCAGCGCCCTACACGGCCTCCAGCGGCAAACGCATCGAGGCGGGCGATGTGGACCTGCTGGTGCGCGCCCTGTCCATGGGCAAGCTGCACCACGCCATGATGGGCACTGCGGCGGTGGCCATCGGCACGGCGGCAGCGGTGCCGGGCACGCTGGTGAATCTGGCGGCGGGCGGCGGCGAACGCGGCGCCGTTCGCTTCGGCCATCCCTCCGGCACGCTGCGCGTGGGCGCCGAGGCCCGGTTGGTGAATGGCCAGTGGCAGGTGACCAAGGCCTTGATGAGCCGCAGCGCGCGCATCCTGATGGAAGGCTGGATCAGGGTGCCTGGCGAGGTGTTGAACGCCGCGTGAATGCGCAGGGCCCGGCTTCAGATCTGGGCCGTGCTCACGCCTGGCCGGTCAGCGCCGCTGCGTGCCACGTCTGCAGTTGCTCCAGCGTGTTCGTCGTGCCGCCGCAGGCCACCACCAGCACGCGCTTGAAACCCTGCAGCGCAGGTGCGCCTGCGTAGGCCAGGGCCAGCGCGGCACCGCAGGCGGGCTCCACATGCAGGCGATGGTCATCAATGAAGCGCAGGCAGGCGTTCAGCGCCTGCGCATCCGTCACTACGGCGCTGCGCACGGGGTGCACCTGCGACAGATCGAAGGCCCGCTGGCAGACCTGGCGCGCGCCCAGCGAGGTGGCAACGCTGGTGATGCGGTCCAGCAGCACGCGGCGGCCCTGGGCCAGCGACTGCGCCAGGGAGTCGGCGCCGGCTGTCTCCGCAGCAATCACGGGCACATCAATCCAGCCATGGCGCTCCAGGCCCTGCACCACGCCGGCCAGCAGGCCGCCGCCGCCCACGGCCAGCACCACGGCGTCGGGCTTGAAGTCGGCAGCAGCCAGCTCATCGACCAGGGTGGAATGCCCCGCCCACAGCAGCGGGTCGTCAAACGGATGGACAAAGGCATCCTCGGCACCCAACAGGGACTGGGCCAAGGCATTGGCCTCGTCCCAGACGGCGCCATGCACGATCAGCTCGGCGCCCTGAGCACGGATCAGTGCCCGCGCATGCTCGGTCGTGGTTTGCGGTACGACCACGGTGACGGGTATGGACAGCTGCCGCCCGGCATAGGCCACGGCAATGCCGGCATTGCCGCCCGACGAAGCTACAAAGCGCTTCTTGCCCTGGCGCGCCAGGATCTCGCAGGCATGGCCTATGCCGCGCAGCTTGAACGATCCGCAGGGTTGCAGCGCATCCAGCTTGAGCCAGATTTCAGGACCACCGACATGGCTCAGGGCATGGGACGGGATAAGGGGAGTGAAGGTGTGCAAAGGCATGGGGTGGCAGTGTAGGACTGGCGTTCAGCCGCGATAATCCCTTGGCTTTTCAAATATTCTTTGCGCCATGAGCACAAATCAAGCCCTGCCCCTGTTCGGAGAAATGGCCATCTTCGTCAAGGTGGTGGACACGGGCAGCTTCTCCGAGGCCGCACGCCAGCTGGGCAGCACGCCATCGGCCACCAGCCGGGGCGTGGCGCGGCTGGAAAGGGCTCTGGGCCTGCGCCTGCTGGAACGCACCACGCGCAAGCTGCGCCTGAGCGAGGCCGGCCGTGAGGTGCATGCGCGCTGCCTGGACATGGTGGGCGCCGCCCAGGCCGTCATGGCCGCGTCCCTGCTGCAGGACGCGCAGCCGCGCGGCCTGGTGCGCATCAGCGTGCCCAAGGCCGTGGGCCGTACCGTGGTCCATCCCCACATGCCCGACTTCCTGGCCCTGTATCCGGAGGTCGATGTGCAGATGCGGCTGGAAGACCGCTACATGGACCTGATCGACGACCCGGTGGACCTGGCCATACGCATCACCAACCACCCGCCACCGGGCCTCATGGGTCGCCACCTGATGGACATCGACCATCTGCTGTGCGCCTCGCCCCAGTACCTGGCCCGGCACGGCACGCCCGTGCATCCACTGGAGCTCAAGGCCCACAGCTGCATCTACCTGGGCGAGGAGCCCGGCGACGCGCACTGGAAGCTGCGCGGCCATGGCAAGACCGTCACCGTGGCCGTGCGCGGGCGCTATGCCGCCAACCACACCGGTGTGCGGCTGGACGCCGTGCTGCAGCACATCGGCATCGCCAGCCTGCCCCGCTTCACGGCACGCGAGGCCCTGGCGGACGGGCGCATCGTGCAGGTGCTGCCGGACTGGAGCTTTCTGCCCAACTACAGCGGCCAGCTGTGGATTCTTCACCCGCCCACGCGCCACCTGCCGCTCAAGCTGCGCGTGCTGATGGATTTCCTGGCCGAGCGGCTGGGCGGGGTTGGTGGGCCGCCGGTCCAGCGTGGCTAGCACCACAGCGGCAAGCGCTTGACAAACCTGGGGGGTGGCCGCGAAGCGTTGACCGGCGGCGCACGCACCTGCGTCGATACACTTTCGGCTTCACATCTGAGGGACGGTCATGGACACGAGCATCTATGTTTCGGAGCTGACAGCGGATCTGGAAACGGAGTTCATCAAAGGTGCCAGCCAAAGCCGCAAACTGCACGCGCCATGGGTGTCGCCCCCCAGCACGCCGCAGGAATTTCAGAGCTACCTGGCACGCGTGCAGGAGCCGGCTGGGGCCGCCTTTGTGATCTGGGAGTGGCACAGCGACGGTTTTGCCGGAATCGTGCAGATCACGAACATCGTGATGGACCCGTTCCGCTGTGGCCTGATCGATTTCTATGCGTTCTCGGGCTTTGAGGGAAAAGGCCTGATGAAGGAAGGCCTCGCGCATGTCGTGAAGCAGGCTTTCAGGACATTGAAGCTGCATCGGCTGGAAGCCAACATCCAGCCTGAGAACAAGGCAGCCATTGCACTGGCCAAGTCATGCGGCTTCAAGCTGGAGGGCTTCTCACCGGCGTTCATGAAGGTTGGAACCCGCTGGCGAGACCATGAGCGCTGGGCGATGCTGGCCGCTTAGGTTGTGCCGCGCGATCTTGGTCGCTTGTGGAATGTCAGCGGGGCAAGCTGCGAGATCTCAGTTTTGGCTCGTCGCTCCAGGGGTTTCGCACGGCAATGCCATCGTTTTTGGCCAGTTTGACCAAGGCTTGGAAGGACTCCGAGAATTGTCTCTCTGTCAACAATGCCCGCATCCGCCGCACAAAGCGCGTGCGCGGACTTTCGTCGGGCTCGTTGTCAAGGTCGAACTGGAAGATCCGGTACAGACCAATCAGCACAGGCTCCAGCCACTTCCCCTCGGGGGCCGCTGACTTGGCAACATCCTGGTACCAGAGATCCAGGGGCCTCTCGTACTGAAAGATCATGTCGTTGTAGCCCTTGCTGGATGGGGCAGGAAATGCCAGCCATTGGCCCATGGTCCATAGGTCATACAGTGCAAAACGGAAGGCTCTCAACGGGAGCTCTTCGTGGTCCCATGGAAAGTATCTGGGTGCTCTGCTGACGTAAGTGTCTCGGGTCACTGGCAACTGCACAGTGTCTTGAGACAGGTCTGGAAGCATCAGGTTGAACAGCCGTTCGTTATGCCCGTTCGTATGTATGTCCACAATTTTGCAATGTGCATAGGGCGCAGGGGCGTCAGGAAGCTGAGACACAGCGAGGGGCAACTCTTTTTCCAACTCTGACGTGCTGACCAGGCGCGTGCCCCCGGAAGATGCATGGCCCTGCCCGATGCTGAAGAGCAAAGTGAAACCTCCGAGGCGATCTCCCGGCAGCGCCTGAGGGTGCTCCATGAACTGGTCCCGCAATGAGCGCAGCACCGTCTCGTCCTGGCAAGGGTGCAGGTACAGGAACAGCAGCAGATTCAAATGGCGCACCGTGGAATCACGGTCCCAGTCGTGGAGCTTTTTCCAATGGGGAAGGGAGCCTTTGAGGAAGTACCTCTTGACGATCCCCCGGCCCTTCTTGGTCATTTCCAGCGCATAGAGCATTTGCTCGATCTCCGGCCACTGCTTCTCGCGCTCCTTCATCCAAGACTTGTCGTCGGTTTTCCAGTGACTGGTGTCGAAATTCTCCAGGGGATTCAAGGAACTCACTCTATTTCACTCCCAATGCTTCATGCTTGTTGGGGGCGATGATAGACAGCCCGCAGCGATCGGTACTGGACATTTTGACCAGTGAAGAGGAGCCCTGGAAGGCGAGCGGCACCGCGAAGCAGGAACGGCTGCATCACGCAGGTCGTGCGCTCCTGCCTGCGTGCTGGCACCGGGCATGGCACATCTGCCGACCCTCATACGAAAATCGCATTCAACCTGAAAAAGGTCAAATGCCTCCGGTGTGACGGATCGCTCAATATGCCCAAGTGAATCGCGGTTAAAGTCGGCTTCCATTCGATTCACCCCTCACAACGGAGCAAGCATGTCAAAGCGACTGAATGGCCTCATGGCCGCGGCCCTTGCCGCCTTCATTTCCACACCCGCGCTGGCCATTCTTCCGGATTCGGGCATGTGGAGCATTGGCGCGGAACTCAATGGCAAGCCCGGGCGCGGCATTCAGATCGACAGGCAGGGTGGCTCCACGCTGATCCTGACCTATTTCGGTTATCGCGCGGACGGATCGTCACTGTTCCTGCAGGCCGCAGGCACGCTCAAGGACGGCAAGCAGTTTGACGGTGTGCTCACGAAATACCGCAATGGCCGCGCACTGGGTGGCCAGGCCCGCGATGGAGAGTTTGCACAGGAGGCTGGCCCGGTCAGGATCGTCTTCGATTCCTCCACCACGGCGACGATCACCCTGCCAGGCGAGGCTCCGCAGCGCCTTCAGCGCTTCCAGTTCGAGGATCTCAGGAACCGGCTCAACTTCACGTTCTTCCATTCGAGCGCACAGGACTATGCACGAATGTCGTCATCTGGCGAAATAACTTTCAAGGTTGATGCGAACTCATTGATCGCCGTCGAGAGATCAAATGCTGGAAGCATTGCCTGCGAGTACAGTGGGAATTTGCAACCGACGGGTGATTCCTTCAGCTCCGAAGGAACTGCCCAATGTTTTTTTGGGGCCACGTCGCAAGCCTACCTGTACAACATGAGAGAACTGAAGGTGGATGAGTTCGGCGCGCTCACTGCACGTTTTTATTTCAGGCATCCCAGCTATCCCGAACTGCGACCTTCCCTTCGGTCGGTCGCCGGCATATGCAAAGGCAGTGCAGCCAATATTGACGTCTACCGTTGCGATCCATCCGATTTGAAACTTGACCCTGGCCTCTGGAAAGAGTGGTGACAGCTCGCGTCAGTCGCTTTGGCTACGCAACCTGCGCCACAGCGTGGCCCGGCTGATACCCAGGATCTCGCAGGCGCGGCGCTGGTCGCCCTGCACCTGCTCCAGTACTTCGCGCATGCGCTGGCGCTCGGCATCGCGCCGGGCCTCGCGCAACTGCAGTTGCCGCTGCTGTGCGGGCAGGGTCTGAACGGTACCCTGCCCAGCCCCGCCGCATTCAGGAAACAGCTCCCGCAACCGGCCCATGTCCACGCGGCCCGCGCTGTCACGCAGGTCGTGGCGGCAGGCCAGCAGGCGCTCCACCCAGTTGTCCAGCTCTCGCGCATTGCCGGGCCAGCGGTGCGCGGCGGCCAAATCCAGCAGGGCTTCCAGCAAGGGCTCCAGTGAAGAGGACTCGGCCTGCAGTGACTGCGTGCGCAAACGTCGCGCAAGCATGGTGCGGGCCAGGGCCTGGACATCGCCCTGTCCGCGTTCGTGCAGTCCGGGCATGGCCAGGCGCAGCACGGCCAGGCGGTAGAACAGGTCGCGCCTGAATTCACCGCGCTCGACCAGGGCCGCCAGATCGGCATGCGTGGCGGCGATGACGCGCAGGTCCACGGGCACGGACGTGGTGGAGCCCACGCGCAGCACTTCGCGCTCCTGTAGCACGCGCAGCAGGCGGGATTGCAGGGCCAGCGGCATGTCCCCGATCTCGTCCAGGAACAAGGTGCCCGTATGGGCTGCCTCGATCAGCCCGGTCTTGCCGCCGCGCCGCGCGCCGGTGAAAGCGCCTTCGTCGTAGCCGAAGAGTTCGCTCTCCAGCAGGCTTTCCCCCAGGGCCGCGCAGTTGACGGCCAGAAAGGGCTGGGCGGCGCGCCGGCTGGCGCGGTGCATGCCCTGGGCCAGCAACTCCTTGCCCGTGCCGCTGTCGCCCTGGATGAGCACGGTGGCATCGCTGGCCGCGAACTGGCGCGCCAGGCGGCGCACGCGCTGGGCGGGTTCGCTGTCGCCCGCGTAGTCTTCGATGCGCCAGCGCACGCCCGCTCCGCGCAGGCTGCGGTTGGCGCGCAGGTGGCGGTCGGCGCGCTGGATGATGGCGGGGTCGCGGCAGACCAGCAAGGCGCCCGTGAGCTGGCCGTTTTCCACGATGGGCGCGCGCCGTACCACCAGGGTGCGCATGGCCAGCTGGACCACGTCTTCACTGCCTTCGGGCTCCAGGGACTGCGACTGCAGCGCCTGTGCCAGCGCCAGCGCGGGCGCCACCTCGTCCAGCAGCCGGCCATGCAGCGCCCTGGCGGGCGCGCCCAGCAGGGCCGCCATGGTGGGGTTCAGTGCCTGGATGCAGCCTTGCGTATCCACGGCGACCACGCCGTCCTGCAACTGGCCAAGCACGGTTTCCAGCCGCTGGTGGCGGGCACGCTCGGCATGGCGGTGGCGGGCCAGCAGCACCGCGTCGCGCAGGGCCTGCAGCACGGCGCCGTCGGAGTACAGCAGCACGCTGGGAATGCCGGCCTGCTCGGCCAGGTCGGCAACCAGCCCTGGCGCGACCACGGCACCCACGCCTGCGGCCTGCAGCGCACGCACGCAGGCCTGGGCATCCTCGGGCCCGTGGTAGCTGAACTGGGCAATGCCGGCGCCGAACAGCGCGTCGAACTGGGCCAGGTGCGGCGAGGGATGGTCGAACGACACCAGCCCGATGCGCGGCGTGCCGCCCGCCTGCGCCAATTCCCGCGCGCTGGCCAGCGCCTGCAGCAGATCGAAGCCGCGCACCTCGATCATGACCACGGGAATGTCGACATGCTCGCGCACCCAGGCACCACTGGCGCCGGCGGCCACCAGCGCGTCTATGGGCTCGACCGCCTGCAGCGCGCGCACGGCCTGCACAGCGTCGTCAAAGGCCGCGCTGACATGCTCCACACGCACCTGGTCGCCCACCGCCAGGGACATGCGCTCCAGCACGCGGCCGATGCGATGGCGGCCTATGGTGACGACACGGGGCCATGCCACGCGGGGGGCGGACGGGGTTCCAGGGACAGGGGCCACGAATGATTCATTCATGCAACCGATTATTTCATTCATGCAACATCGCGCCGCATGAATCCAGCAGCAGGTTCCGCCTCATCCTCTTGTGAACTGAAAAATGCATTCAGATCAATGGCTTGCAATAACAAGGGTTTACCCTTTATTGCCATGGCATGCAGCTTGCAAACAAGGCCGGCGTTTCAATCATTTCAAGTATTTCCAGGAGACTCCCCATGCACCAGCCATCCCGCCTGCCCCGCCGCACCGCCCTGGCCGCCCTGCTTGCCACCGTGCTGCCGCTGGCCGGCGTGTCGTTTGCCGCGCCTGCCGCCGATGCCTGGCCCACCCGCCCCATCCGCCTGGTGGTGCCGTTCTCTGCAGGCGGCGCCAACGACCTGATGGCCCGCTCGGCCGCCGAAGGTGCGTCCAAAATCCTGGGCCAGCCCGTGGTCATCGACAACCGCGCAGGCGCGGGCGGCACCGTGGGCGCCGACATCGTGGCCAAGGCCCAGCCCGATGGCTACACCCTGCTGGTGAGCGCGGCCGGCGTGATCTCCAACAGCATGATCAAGAAGACCATGCCGTTCAAGGACGATGCGCTGGTGCCCGTGGCCATGATCGGACTGGCGCCTTCGGTGATCGTGGTTCCCAAGAACGCGCCCTACCAGAACCTGCGCGATTTCGTCGAGGCATCGAAGAAGGGCCAGGGCTTCAATTTCGCCACGGCCGGCACGGGCAGCACGCCGCATTTCGTGGCCGAGATGCTGAACGTGAAGTACGGCGCACAGCTGCAGCCCGTGCCCTACAAGAGCGGATCGGAAAGCACGACGGCCGTGCTGGGCGGCCAGGTGGAGGGCACGTCGGAGGCCAGCATCATCGCCCTGCCCCACATCCTCAATGAGGGCAAGTTCAAGGCCCTGGCCACGACCTGGACGCAGCGCATCTCCGCCTATCCGCAGCTGTCCACCGCCGTGGAGCAGGGCTTTGCCGAGCTGCAGATAGCGCACTGGGCCGGCATCCATGCGCCCAAGGGAACGCCGCCTGCCATCCTGGACAAGCTGGCCGCCGCCGTGGACCAGGCCATGAAGGAGCCGGCCACCGTGGAGAAGCTCAAGGGCCTGGGCATCGAGCCCATCGGCGGCACGCGCGCCGAGTTCGTGAAATTCACCGATGCCGAGCGCAAGCGCCTGGGCGAGATCGTCAAGGCCGCGAAGATGCAGGAAAAGTGAGCCGCTTCCGCCACAACCACGGATTCCAACCGAGACAAGACACCATGAATACCCGCCGCAATACCCTCCGCCTGAGCTTGGGGCTGGCCCTGAGCGCCACCGCCGCTGCTGCGGCCCTGCTCGCCGCCCCCGCCACCGCCGTGGCCCAGGGCGCAGATGCCTGGCCCTCGCGCCCCATCAAGCTCATCGTGCCCTATGCGGCCGGCGGCTTTGCCGATACGCGGGCCCGCAAGATCGCCGACAAGATAGGCCAGAGCCTGGGCCAGCCCATCGTGATCGACAACCGCGGCGGCGCGGGCGGCGTGACGGGCACGGATGCCATCGCCAAGGCCACGGACGGCCACACTTTCGGCTTCGGCTCGCCAGGCCCGCTGGTGACCAATCCCATGCTGATGAAAAAGCTGCCCTACAACGCCGCACGTGACCTGCAGCCCATCATCCTGATCGAAGAGGCGCCGCTGATCCTGACCACGGCGCCCAACCAGCCGTTCAAGACCGTGGCCGAGCTGGTGGCTGCAGCCAAGGCCAAGCCGGGCACGCTGACCTATGGATCGTCGGGCGTGGGCGGTGCCCACCACCTGTCGGGCGAGCTGCTGGCCTTCCAGACGCGCACGGACATGGTCCATGTGCCCTACAAGGGCGGCGCGCTGGCAGCCACCGACCTGATGGGCGGCCACCTGGCCTTCATGTTCGAGATGGGCTATGCGGCCCTGCCCGCCATCCAGGGCGACAAGGTCAAGGCGCTGGCCGTGTCCAGCAAGCAGCGACTGAAGGTGCTGCCCAGCGTGCCCACGCTGGATGAGGCGGGCATCAAGGGCTTCGAGTCGTACAACTGGCTGGGCATGATCGCGCCGGCCAGCACGCCGCCGGCCGTGATCGAGCGCCTGAACAAGGCCGTGAACGAGACCCTCAAGGACGCCGAGGTGCGCGCCATGATCGAGAACACGGGCGGCATGGTCATGGGCGGCACGCCCCAGGCCTACGGCAAGTTCATCGAGGCCGAGCGCGCCAAGTGGGGCCCGGTGATCAAGAACGCCAACATCACGCTGGACTGAGCGCCAGCCCGCGCATCGCTTTTTCCCATTCGACAGAACCATCCATGAATACCAAGCAACAACTCAAGGCCCTGGCCGAAGCGCGCCGCGGCGTGCTCGTGCCCGGCGCATTCAACGCGCTGTCCGCGCGCGTCGTGGCCGATCTCGGCTTCGAGGCCATCTATGTGACCGGTGCCGGCGTGACCAACATGTGGTTCGGCCTGCCCGACCAGGCCTTCATGGGCCTGACCGACATCGCCGACCACACGGCCCGCATCCGCGACGCGGTGGATCTGCCGCTGATCGTCGATGCCGACACCGGCTTTGGCAACGCGCTCAACACCTATCACGCCGTGCGCACGCTGGAGCGCGCAGGCGCCGACTGCATCCAGATCGAGGACCAGATCAGCCCCAAGCGCTGCGGCCATTTCAATGGCAAGGAAGTGATTTCCACCGAGGAAATGCTGGGCAAGATCAAGGCCGCCGTGGACGCGCGCCGCGACCAGGGCACGCTGATCATGGCGCGCACCGATGCCTGCGCCACCCAGGGCTTCGAGGCCGCTGTGGAGCGCGCCCAACGCTTTGCCGAGGCGGGAGCCGACATCCTGTTCGTGGAAGCCGTGACCCAGGCCGATGAGATCCGCGCCCTGCCCCAGCGCCTGTCCACGCCGCAGCTGATGAACATGGTGATCGGAGGCAAGACGCCCATCACCGACGCGGGCGAGCTGGCAGACCTGGGCTATGGCCTGGTGCTTTATGCCAACGCGGCGCTGCAAGGCGCCGTGGCCGGCATGCAAAAGGCGCTGGGCCAACTGCGCAACGAGCGCAGGGTGGACGAGAACCCCGCTGTGGTCGCCCCCTTTGCCGAGCGCCAGCGCCTGGTCAACAAGCCGTTCTGGGACGGGCTGGAAAAGAAGTACGAGTGAAGCGCGAGTGAAGTTCGAGCGAGGGCGGGCTGGCGCAGCGCCGCTCAGCCGCTCAGCCCCTCGCAGGCGCCTTCCACCCCTTGAGCGTCAACTCCAGCGCCTGCAGCGCCTGCGGCAGGCGTTCGGGGGGCGCCCCTTCCTCGGCAATCCAGAACGCGGATTCCACCAGGCAGCCATTGAGCAGGCGCGACATGGCCAGAGGATTGGCACGCACGATCACGCCGCGCTCCATGAGCTGCTCCAGGTAGCCGGCCACGAAGGCGATGCAGGCGCGGTGCTGCTCGCCCTGGTCCGTGCCCGTGAGCACGGCGCGCGCATCCTGCAGCACGATGCGGCGTATCTCGCCCTCCTGCGCCATGGCCAGGTAGGCGCGGCAGTAGGCCAGGAAGCCCTCCCAGGGGTCGGCATGGTCGGCCAGCACCTGCTCCAGGCGTGCGTCCATCTCGGCATCCATCTGCGCCACCACGGCGGCCAGCAGGCCCGGCTTGCCACCGAAATGGTGGTACAGCGCGCCGCGCGTCAGCCCGGCATTGGCCGTCAATTCGTCCATGGAGGCCTGGGAATAGCCCTGGCTGCCAAAGGCCTCGCGCGCAGCCTCGATGAGCTTGGCGCGTGTCTCCTCGATCATGCTGGCCCGGCTTTTGCGCATGGCGCACTCCATTCACATACAAAACGTATGCCAATGATACGGCGCGTCATGGGCAGCCCGTAGAATTGCTGACATACGCCGCGTATGTGATTGCAGCGGCCTGTCCGTTTTCCGAGGTTTCCATGTTCCACGCCTACCGCCAGCTGTTCACCCGGCCCGGCACGGCCGCCTTTGTGCTGGCCGGTCTCCTGGCCCGCCTGCCCCTGTCGATGACGGGTATCGGCCTGATCACCATGCTGTCCCAGCAGCGCGGCGCCTACACGCTGGCCGGCGCGGTCGCGGCCTGCTTTGCGCTGTCCATTGCAGTGCTGGCGCCCCGCATCTCGGCCCTGGTGGACCGCCATGGCCAGCGCAAGGTCCTGCCCTGGGCAGCGGCCGTGAGTGCTGCCGCCATGTTTGCGCTGCTGGCCTGCGCGCATTGGCAGGGGCCGGATTGGCTGCTGCTGGTGCTGGCAGCGCTGGTGGGTGCCCTGCCCAGCATGCCGGCCATGGTGCGTGCGCGCTGGACCGTGCTGCTGCGCGGTACGCCCCAGCTGCAGACGGCCTATGCGCTGGAGGCCGTGCTGGACGATGTCTGCTTCATCGTCGGCCCGCCGCTGTCGGTGGGTCTGAGCATGGTGCTGTTCCCCGAGGCCGGGCCGCTGGCCGCCTCCTTGCTGCTGCTGGTGGGCGTGGCGCTGTTCGTGGCCCAGCGCCGCACAGAGCCGCCCGTGGACACATCGCAGCAGCGCACGCGCCAGCAGTCGCTGGCCCGCCATCCCGTGGTGCGCACGCTGGCGCTGTTCATGCTGGCCCAGGGCATCATCGTGGGCACCATCGACGTGGCCAGCGTGGCCTTTGCCACGCAGCAGGGCCAGCCGGCGGCGGCCAGCATCGTCCTCTCGTTCTATGCGTTGGGGTCCTGCGTGATGGGACTGGTGTTCGGCACGCTGCGCCTGCAGGCGCCGCTGCACCGCCAGATCGCCTGGGTGGGCGCCTCGGTCTGCATCACCGCCGTGCCCCTGCTGCTGGCCACCAATGTGTTCACGCTGACCGTGGCCGTATTGCTGGCCGGCATTACCTTCGGCCCGACCATCACCGTGGCCATGGGCCTGGTGGAGCAGCAGGTGCCGCACCAGCGCCTGACCGAAGGCATGACCTGGCTGCTGACCGGCATTGCCATGGGCGTGGCCCTGGGCGCGGCCGCCGCAGGCTGGGCCACCGACCTGTGGGGCGCGCGCATCTCCTTCGTGGTGGCGCTGCTGGCCGGTGTCGCCATGTGGGCCCTGGGCGTGCTGGCCGCACGCCAGGCACGAGCGAAAGAGAGCCCGCCTGCCGAAGACGCAGCCGCCGCCTGCACCTGAACACGGCCGCAACGCCCGCGCCAGCCCAGACCGCTCAGGCCGCTCAGGCCGTGGCCATCAAGGCCAGCAGCTCGGCCAGGCGCTGGCGCATCCACAGCGCTTCGGCCCCGGGCGCCAGCCCTTCCAGCCAGAGCATGCGCACGGTCAGCGGCGGCAGCGCCAGCCCCTCGCAGGCGCGTTGCCGCAGATGCGGGCGCAGATCGCCGAACTCGGCAATATTGACCGGCAGGATGGCCCAGCCCAGGCCGTCGGCCACCATGTCGGCAATCACATAGAAGCTGTTGGAGCGCCAGACGGCGGGACTGAGCACGGTGTCCTCCACGCCCTCGATGTGCATCAGCAACTGGCGGTGCGCGGCCAGCTGCCTGCGCGTGAGGGCCGCCGTGCCATCGAGCACATGGCCCTTGGCCACGCAAATGGTCTGCGGCACGCTGCCGATATGGCGCTGGGCACAGGTGGCCGGCGCAGGCGCTCGGTCGAACTGGAAGGCGACCTGGGCACGCTGCGCCGCCACATGCTCGGCCACTTCGGAGGCCGTGCCGTTCAGCACGGTCAGCTCCATGGCCGGAAAGCGCGCCGCCAGCTCCTTGAACAGCTGGGCCAGCGGCACATAGGGCAGCGCCTCGTCCAGCGCAACGGCCAGGCGTGCCTGCCCGCCTGTGGCCAATGCGCGGGCGCGGTGGTCCATGGCCTGGGCCTGGTGCAGCAGGGACCGGGCCTCCAGCAGCATCACCTCCCCTGCCGCCGTCAGCTGCACGCGGCGCCCCACGCGGTCGAAGAGTTCCAGCCCCAAGTCGGCCTCCAGCAGGCCGATGGCCGTGCTCACGGCCGACTGCGCACGTCCCAGGCGACGGGCGGCCTCGGTCATGGTGCCGGCTTCGGCCACCGCCACAAAATGCTTCAGCCTGTCGAGTGTCCATTCCATCCATCAATTTTATGGATGGAATCAAACTTTGATAAATCATTTCATTGATGGAAACTGTGGTTTTCATCAAGAAGGAAGCCCTGGCCCACAAGGCCCGGGGCAAACAGGTGCTTTATGGCGTTCACAACGCAAACCCAGAACCCCGTTTCGGGGCATCTTCCAAAATCCCAGGCGGCCGATCCGCGCCGCTGGCTGGTGCTGGCCATCGTCTCGGTAGCGCTGCTGCTCATCGTCATCGACATGACGGTGCTCTACACGGCGCTTCCGCGCCTGACGCGTGACCTGGCGGCCACGGCCTCGGCCAAGCTATGGATCGTCAATATCTACGCGCTGGTGGTCTCCGGCCTGCTGCTGGGCATGGGCACGCTGGGCGACAGGCTCGGCCACAAGCGGCTGTTCATGGCCGGGCTGTGCGTGTTCGGCGTGGCATCGCTGTGCGCGGCCTTTGCGCCCTCGCCCGCCCTGCTGATTGCGGCGCGCGCGCTGCTGGGAGTGGGCGCGGCCATGATGATGCCGGCCACGCTGTCCCTGATCCGCCTGAGCTTTGCCGATGAGCGCGAGCGCGCTCTGGCCATCGGCATCTGGGCCTCGGTGGCCTCGGGCGGTGCGGCCTTCGGGCCGGTGGTGGGCGGGCTGCTGCTCGAATACTTCTGGTGGGGCTCGGTGTTCCTGATCAATGTGCCCATCGTGCTGCTCGCCCTGCCCCTGGCCGGCTGGTTGATTCCCGCAGGCACGGCCACCTCGCAGCGGCCCTGGGACTTCATCGGCTCATTGCAGGTCATGGCAGGCCTGGTGGGCAGCACCTACGCCATCAAGGAAGCCGGCAAACAGTCGCCCGACTGGGCCCTGGCCGCCGCGACCCTGGTGCTGGGCCTGGGCTTTCTCGCGCTGTTCGTGCGGCGCCAGCGCCGCAGCAGCGACCCGCTGCTGGACTTCGCGCTGTTCCGCAACCCGGCGTTTGCCACGGCCGTGGCCTCGGCCCTGGTGGCAGCGGCCGCGCTGATCGGCATGGAGCTCGTGTTCAGCCAGCGCCTGCAACTGGTGCAGGGACTGTCGCCACTGCAGGCCGGCCTGGCCGTGCTGCCGCTGCCGCTGGCCGCCTTTGTGGCCGGCCCCGTGGCAGGCCACTGGCTGCCACGCCTGGGCGGCGCGCGCATGTTGCCGGCAGCGCTGCTGCTGTCGGGCCTGGGCATGGGCGGCTATCTGCTGGTCCACGACATGGGCTGGTGGCCGCAGGCGGCGGCGCTGGCCGTGCTGGGCCTGGGCATAGGCGCGGCCATGACCACGGCGTCGAGCACCATCATGCAAAGCGCTCCCGCGGACCGTGCCGGCATGGCGGCCTCGGTCGAGGAGGTGTCCTACGAGCTGGGCGGCGCCCTGGGCGTGACGCTGATGGGCAGCCTGCTGTCGGCCATCTATGCAGGCTCCCTGCGCCTGCCGGAGGGCCTGGGCCTGGCCCTGCCCGATTCCGTGCGCGACAGCCTGGACGAAGCCCTGCTGGCTGCCGATCAGCTGATGCCCCAGGCCGCGCACCAATTGACCGAACTGGCACGCACGGCCTTCGGCCAGGGCTTCAGCGCCGTGATCGCCAGCGCCACGCTGCTGCTGGTCTGCACGGCACTGTGGACGGGCTGGCGGCTGCGCGCTCAGCGCCGCTGAGCCGTCGCCTTCCTCTCAAAAAGCAAAAAGCCCCGTCCGGGGCTTTTTGCGTTGCGTGCACATGGCGTGCACACGTCGTACCTGCGCTTCGATCAGGCGAAGTTCTGCTCGGCAAACTTCCAGTTCACCAGTTGGCCGAGGAAGGTCTCGACGAACTTGGGACGCAGGTTGCGGTAGTCGATGTAGTAGGCGTGTTCCCAGACGTCCACGGTCAGCAGGGCCTTGTCTTCCGTGGTCAGGGGCGTGCCGGCGGCGCCGGTGTTGACGATGTCCACCGAACCGTCGGCCTTCTTGACCAGCCAGGTCCAGCCAGAGCCGAAGTTGCCCACGGCCGACTTCACGAAGGCTTCCTTGAAGGCGGCGTAGCTGCCCCACTTCTTGTTGATGGCGTCAGCCAGTGCGCCGGTAGGCTCGCCGCCGCCGTTGGGGGCCATGCAGTTCCAGAAGAAGGTGTGGTTCCAGATCTGGGCTGCGTTGTTGTAGATGCCGCCGGAAGACTTCTTGACGATCTCTTCCAGGGTCATGTTTTCGAATTCGGTGCCCTTTTGCAGGTTGTTCAGGTTCACCACATAGGCGTTGTGGTGCTTGCCATGGTGGTACTCCAGCGTTTCCTGGCTGTAGTGGGGTGCCAGCGCGTCAATCGCATAGGGCAGAGGGGGCAAGGTATGTTCCATGGTGTTTCCTTCGTGGTTGAAATCTTTTAGGACGGGCCAGCACCTGTTGCGCAGAGCGCCTGCAGCGTCTGCCGTGACCGTCGCGCGGGGCCTGCACTGCGCGCATTGCTGCGAGCCCTGGCCCTCACGCACCCGAACGGGCATTGTAGGAACAACTTCGTGACCCTGCGGCGAAAGCGCGCGCCAAATGGCCCATCTTGGCCCGCTGCTGCGAGGGTGGATGTGAATTGACCTTGATCCGGCCAATCGGCCTACACGGATACTGCCTGCCACCCGCCACTCCCCGCACGCCGAACGCTGCACACAGCGGGCCGCAGTTCAGAGCAGGCGCGGCTGCGTCACCACCAGGTCCAGGCTGCCGTCGGCCAGTTGCGCCTGCAAGGCCGTGCCCGGTGGCGCGCTGCGCGCCTCGGTCACGGGATGGCCCTCGGCATCGGTCAGCAGGGCATAGCCGCGCTGCAGCACCAGGCGCGGGTCCAGCAGCTGCAGGCGAAGCTCCATGCGCGCCAGGTGATCCGCGCGCCGGTCGAGGCCGCGACGCATGCCGGCAGGCAACTGCGCCTGCAGGCCCTGCCCCGCATGGTCCATGCGCTGCAACCGCAACTGCATGGCATGGCGCAGTCGCTGGGCCTGGCGGCTGAGCTGCAGCCGGCTGCGGGCCAGTTGCTCGCTGGGCCGGCCCAGGCGCTGCGCTGCCAGGTCCAGGCGCTGCTGCTGGCGGTCCAGCAGCCGCTGCACGGAATCCTCCAGGCGGCCCTGCATGAGCTGTAGCGCACCCATCCAGACCTCGCGCGGCTGGCTCACCAGTTCGGCCGCCGCCGTGGGCGTGGGCGCGCGCAGGTCGGCGCAGAAGTCGGCAATGGTGAAGTCGGTCTCGTGCCCCACGCCGCAGATCAGGGGCACAGGGCTTTGCACGATGGTGCGGGCCAGGCGCTCGTCATTGAAGGCCCAAAGGTCTTCAATGGAGCCGCCCCCGCGCACCAGCAAGATGGTGTCGATGGGCGGCGCGCCGGCAACCGAGCCATCAACCGAGCCCGCGCCTTCCCGCGCCAGGCCATAAAGCCTTTGCAGCGCATCGATCAGGGAGGCCGGCGCCTGCGCGCCCTGCACCAGGGCAGGCACCAGCACCACGGGGATATGGGGCACGCGGCGGCGCAGCGCCGTGATCACGTCGTGCAGCGCAGCAGCCCCCGGCGAAGTGACCACGCCAATGCCGCGCGGCAGCGGCGGCAGGTTGCGCTTTCGGGCCGCGTCGAAAAGGCCTTCGGCCTCCAGCTGCGCCTTCAGCCGCAGGAACTGCTCGAACAGGGCGCCCTGGCCTGCACGCTGCATGCTCTCGACGACCAGTTGCAGGTCGCCACGCTGCTCGTAGACGCCCAGCCGGCCACGCAGCTCGACCAGTTCGCCGTCGCGCGGCGAAAAATCCATGAGCTGGGCCGCACGCCGGAACATGGCGCAGCGGATCTGCCCGCCCGCGTCCTTGATGCTGAAGTAGCAATGGCCGCTGGCCGCGCGCGAGAAGCCGCTGATCTCGCCGCGAACCGCCACCGGATTGAAGCGTGCCTGCAAGGCGTCGCTCACGGCGCGGCACAGCGCGCCGACTTCCCAGACCAGCGGCGCCGCTGCTGGGTTCATTGCGCCGAATGCACCACTCATGCGGCCTCCCGGTCTGCATGCAGTGCAACATTCTCCACAGGCAGGCGGATGCAGACCCGAGCAGGCACTTTGGCGGCAATTTGCAGAAGCACTCTCAAAAACACCTCGCAAGCAATTGATTCATAAAGATTTTTTTGCTGCAACAAAGAATTCACATTTGTCACAGTGTCCATTCGCCGCCGCAGCGGCGTTTGCGCAACCCGCTTGATAACAAAGTTATCCACAGAAATCTGTGCTATAGCGACCATCCAAAATCCCGAATATGGGGAGCCGCCCGTTGCCTGGATGCTGCGCCGGGTCACAGTTTTCAGGCGATCGCGGACACGAGACGCCTGGACCGGCCATATGGCTGGGCCATAATCGTCGGCTGCAGTTAAACGCGGGGGGAAAACAACTTGCTGTCGATCATACAAGCCGCAGGCTGGCCGATCTGGCCACTGATTGCCTGCTCCATCCTGGCTCTGGCCCTGGTTTTTGAACGTTTCGTGGCGCTGAAAACGGCCCGCGTGGCGCCGCCTGCCCTGCTGGGCGAGGCGATTTCCGTGTCCTCGCGCGGCCTGCCCAGCCAGGAAGTCGTGCAGCAGTTGTCCCAGAACTCCACGCTGGGCGAAGTCCTGGCAAGCGGACTGCGCGCCCTGCAGGCCCATCCGGACAGCAGCGAAGAAGAGCTTCGCGCCTCCATGGAAGGCGCCGGCCGCGCTGCTGCCCACACGCTGGAAAAGCACCTGAGCGCGCTGGCCACCATTGCCTCTGCCGCGCCTTTGCTGGGCCTGCTGGGCACGGTGATCGGCATGATCGAGATCTTCGGCTCGCAAGGCGGCGCATCGGCCACCGGCGGCGGCAACCCGGCGCAGCTGGCGGCCGGCATCTCCATCGCCCTGTACAACACGGCCTTCGGCCTGATCGTCGCCATTCCGGCACTGATCTTCTGGCGCTACTTCCGCGCCCGCGTCGATGGCTACCTGCTGGGCATGGAGCTGGCTTCCGAGCAGTTCGTGCGCCATCTGGTGCGCGTCGGCGGCAAGTGAACCCGCAGAACCCGCACGCGAGAGACCTGCCATGAACTTCCGTCCCCGCCGCCGTGACGAGCCCGAGATCAACCTGATCCCGTTCATCGATGTGCTGCTGGTGGTGCTGATCTTTCTGATGCTGTCCACCACCTACAGCAAGTTCACCGAACTGCAGCTGACCCTTCCCGTGGCCGATGTCGAGCAGCAGCGCGACCGGCCCCGCGAAATCATCGTCGCCATCGCTGCCGACGGCCGCTACGCCATCAACAAGACCGCCGTGGAAGACCGCAGCGTCACCGGCCTGACCCAGGCACTGGCCGCAGCGGCCGTTGCCGGCAAGGACAGCGTGGTCATCATCAGCGCCGACGCCACCGCGCCGCACCAGTCCGTGGTGTCGGTGATGGAGGCCTCGCGCCGCGCCGGACTGTCCCAGATCACCTTTGCCACGCAGACCTCGGCCAGCGCCGGGCGCTGAGGGCAAGGCCTCCATGCCCGGGAATGGCCCCGCCCCCGCAGCCTGGGGGCTTCGCGCGGCCTGGCGCCGCCGTGGCCCGCTGGCCTGCGCCCTCTTCCCCCTGTCCCTGCTGTACCGTGCCCTGCTGGGCCTGCAGCGGCTGCCCTATGCACTGGGTTTCAGGCGTGCAGGCCAGGCCGGCATTCCGGTCATCGTCGTCGGCAATGTGATTGCGGGCGGCGCCGGCAAGACCCCCGTCACGCTCGCCCTGGCCCGCCATCTGCGGGACAGCGGCTGGAGCCCTGGCATCGTCTCGCGCGGCTATGGCCGCAGCACGGATGATTGCCGAGAAGCCACGCCCGAAAGCGCCCCCGCCGATGTGGGCGACGAGCCCGCGCTGCTGGCTCGCGCCAGCGGCGTGCCGGTCTTCGTGGCCCGCAAGCGCATCGAGGCCGTCCAGGCCCTGCGCGCCCGCCATCCGCAGGTGGATGTGGTCATCAGCGACGACGGCCTGCAGCACCTGGGCCTGGCCCGCGACATCGAGCTGTGCGTCTTCAACGACGACGGCATCGGCAATGGCTGGCTGCTGCCAGCCGGCCCGCTGCGCGAACCCTGGCCGCGCCCCGTCACCGCCGTGCTGCACACGGGAGCCTGCCCTCCAACGGATGCGCCCGCCTTTGCCATGCAGCGCCAACTGGCCGCTGAAGGCGTCAATGCGCACGGTGAGCGCATTCCCCTGGCGGCCCTGCGCGGACGGCCCGTGGAGGCCGTGGCCGCCGTGGCCCGGCCCGAGGCCTTTTTCTCCATGCTGGCCACTGAACAGGGCCTGACGCTGGAGCACGCCCAGGCGCTGCCGGATCACTATAATTTTGAGAGCTTCCAGCGCTTGGAACGCAATGAAGACCCGCTGGTCTGCACCGAAAAGGATGCCGTCAAGCTGTGGCGCACCCATCCCCAGGCCTGGTCCGTTGCGCTGCAATTGCAGCTGCCGCCAGATTTCTGGGCGCTGCTGGATCAGCGGCTGCAGGCGCTGCGCAGGCCACGCGCCTGACTATCATCACCGTCTTGGCTGGCCGCCACGGCCCGCCCTCCCCCTCCAAAACACAGGATCCGCCATGGACGCCAAACTTCTCGAACTGCTGGTCTGCCCCGTCACCAAGGGCCCGCTGCGCTTTGACCGCGAGCACCAGGAACTGGTCTCGCGCAGCGCGCGCCTGGCCTACCCCGTGCGCGACGGCATCCCGGTGCTGCTGGAGGCCGAAGCCCGCACGCTGGACGACGACGAGCTCGAGGACTGATCGCGCCGCAAGGCCCGATTTCCGACGACGCCCGCGCCCGCACTTTCGACCATCTCCGCAACGCACCATGCCCACCGCGCACTTCACGGTTCTGATTCCTGCCCGCCTTGCCTCCAGCCGCCTGCCAGGCAAGCCCCTCGCAGACATTGGTGGTCTTCCCATGGTCGTGCGCGTGGCACAGCGCGCTGGCCTCAGCGGCGCCACGCGCTGCGTGGTCGCGGCCGATGACGAAAGCATCGTCGCCGCCTGCGCCGCGCACGGCGTTGCGGCCGTGCTCACGCGCAGCGACCACGCCAGCGGCAGCGACCGCCTGGCCGAGGCCTGCGAACTGCTGGGCCTGGATGGCGATGACATCGTCGTCAACGTCCAGGGCGACGAACCGTTGATCGCTCCCGACCTTATCGATGCCGTGGCCGCCCTGCTGACGCAGCAGCCCTCGGCCAGCATGGGCACGGCGGCACATGCCATCGACAGCCTGGCCGACTTCACCAACCCGAACGTGGTCAAGGTCGTCTGCGATGCCCAGGGCATGGCCCACTATTTCAGCCGCGCACCCATCCCCTTTGCGCGTGAGCATGCAGGCCAGGCATGGTGGGAGACGGCATCTGCAGCGGCAGCGCCGGGCCACCCCGGCTTCGCGCCCCTGCGCCACATCGGCATCTACAGCTACCGTGCCGGTTTCCTGCGCAGCTTCCCACAGCTTTCTCCCGCCCCCACCGAGGTGCTGGAGGCGCTGGAACAGTTGCGTGCGCTGTGGCATGGCCACCGCATCGCCGTCCACCTCACGCCCCATGCACCAGGCCCCGGCGTTGACACCCCCGAAGACCTGGAACGGGTGCGCGCCCGGTTGTCCGCCTGAATCCGATCCCGCATACGCCAATACAGATGCGCCAATGGCGATGCCCGGCATCGCCATTCACATCACAACTGCACATGCGGTTTTGTCGGACAGCAAAACGCAGTTTTTGGAGATTGCACAGGCGACAGTTTTGCCCTCTGCGTGTAAGCCAGTGTTAGCCCTGTGCGTGCTATCCTTGCCCGCGACAAAAATATGACGCATGGACTGTCCGCCCCGGTGGGCCGATCCGGCAGACAAGAATTTCTACTCTCCTCAAGGACTTCCATGAAACTGATTTTGTTGGGCGCACCCGGCGCCGGCAAAGGCACGCAAGCCGCTTTCATCTGCCAGAAGTACGGCATCCCCCAGATTTCCACCGGTGACATGCTGCGTGCCGCCGTCAAGGCCGGAACGCCCCTGGGCCAGCAGGCCAAGGCCGTGATGGACGCCGGCCAACTGGTCAGCGACGACCTGATCATCAATCTGGTCAAGGAACGCATCGCCCAGGCCGATTGCGCCAACGGCTTCCTGTTTGATGGATTTCCCCGCACCATTCCCCAGGCAGACGCCATGAAGGCCGCTGGCGTGAAGCTGGACTACGTGCTGGAGATCGACGTGCCCTTCGACGCCATCATCGAGCGCATGAGCGGCCGCCGTTCCCACCCCGCCTCGGGCCGCACCTACCACGTCAAGTTCAATCCGCCCAAGGTCGAAGGCCAGGACGACGTGACCGGCGAGCCGCTGGTGCAGCGCGAAGACGACAAGGAAGAAACCGTCAAGAAGCGCCTGGACGTCTACAGCAGCCAGACCCGCCCCCTGGTGGACTACTACCGCGCATGGGCCGAAAAGGAAGCTGCAGCGGCGCCCAAGTACCGCGCCATCAGCGGCCTGGGCTCGGTCGAGGACATCACCCAACGCGCACTGGCTGCACTGGCTGAGTGATGCAGGCCATGTGCCGCAACGAAAAAAGCACCCGCCGGGTGCTTTTTTGTTGACCGCCAGCAATTGAAGAAATGCCGGCGTCGCTGCCCGGCTCAATCGCGCGGCTGCGCTGCCAGCGCCAGCATCATCGCAATCCGGGCCTTTGCCACGGGCAGCTGCGCCAGATCGGCCTCTGCCGGGTTGGTCCCAAGGCCGGAGGCCACGGGCAGGCCTTCGGCACAGCGCGTGCCCCGCCAGATCCAGACGCCCTTGTCGCGGGCACGCTGCAAGGCCGCTTCCATGCCTTCGTGAACCGTCGCATTGCCCGTGCCAGCCACGACGATGCCACGCACGCCTGCCGCCACCAGCGCATCCACGCCGCTGGCACGCGCCAAGGCGCCGCTGAACACCACCTCGACCCAGGGCAGCTCATCCAGCGCCAGCAGATCAGATGACATGGCCGCAGGCACCATGGCCCGCGCGGACGGCGCGGCGGGGGAGGACGGCGCATCGGGCACCAGCCAGCGCACACGCCCTTCCTCCACCAACGCCTGCGGCCCGCCCTCCACGGAGCGCATTGCCTGCAGCCGGTAGGGATGGACCTTCTGCACCTGGGCTGCCGCATGCACCTCGCCGCCCGCCACCACCCATACGCCGCTGCGCCCGCCGCTGGCAGCCACGGTCACGGCATCGCGCAGATTCTGCGGTCCGTCTGCCAACAGGGCCGTGGCCGGGCGCATGGCGCAGGTCAGCACGATGGGCTTGGTGGCCGGCAGCAGGCTGTGCAGCAGCCAGGCCGTCTCTTCCAGCGTGTCCGTTCCATGCGTGATCACCACGGCGCGTGTGTCCGCATCCTCCAGTGCCTGCGTGCAGGCGCGCAGCAACGCGCGCCACACGGGCCAGTCCATATCCTTGCTGTCCACCTGCGCGATCTGCTGCGTCTGCACGGGTCCCAGCGCCTGCTGCTCCAGGTCCGGCACGGCCTCCAGCAGCGATTGCACCGTGATCTGCCCGGCCTTGTACCCCACGCCCTGCGACTGCGAATCCGCCCGGCCGGCGATGGTCCCGCCCGTGCCCAGAATCACCAACTTTGACTGCCCCACTTGCACCTCTTGGAAAACTGGTTAAAAATACAGATACTGTATAAATCATCAGATGGCCTCCCAGCCTGCCATCTGCCCTCAAGGACCGGACGCACGCCATGCTCGACCATCCCAAGCTCACCGCCCGCCAGCAACAGATCCTGGACCTGATCCAGGCCGCCATCTCCCGCACGGGCGCGCCTCCCACCCGCGCGGAAATCGCCAACACGCTGGGCTTCAAGTCCGCCAACGCTGCCGAGGAACACCTGCAGGCCCTGGCCCGCAAAGGTGTGATCGAACTGGTCAGCGGCACCTCGCGCGGCATTCGCCTGCGTACCGACACCGTGCGCAACATCAATGCCGCGCGCGGCACCAGCTTCGGACTGCCGCTGTCGGCCCTGGCACCGCTGATGCTGCCCCTGGTGGGCCGCGTTGCGGCGGGCTCGCCCATTCTCGCCCAGGAACATATCGACCAAACCTATTCCGTCGAGCCCAGCCTGTTCCAGACGCGCCCCGACTATCTGCTGCGCGTGCGCGGTATGTCCATGCGCGACGCGGGCATCATGGACGGTGACCTGCTGGCCGTGCAGTCCGCACACGAAGCCCGCAACGGCCAGATCGTCGTGGCACGCCTGGGTGACGAAGTCACCGTCAAGCGCCTGCGCCGCACCACGCAGGGCGTGGAACTTCTGCCGGAAAACCCAGATTACCCGGTGATTCGCGTCGCCCCCGAAGAGGCCTTTGCCATTGAAGGCCTGGCCGTGGGGCTGATCCGCAACAGCATGTCCATGTAAGCCGGACTGGCGGCGCTTCTCAGGCCGCCTCACCCCATTTCACGCATCGCCCAGGTGGTAGGCGCGAAGCCTTGGAGCTTCGCCCTGGGCGGAGCTTTGCCCGCAAACCGCAATCCTGCCTGTGTCCATGCCTCTTTGAAACACGCCAACAGGAGTCGTCACATGGGATTCGCTCTGCCAACACTGTCTTCTTTTTCCTTCCTGCGCCTGGCACATGGCATCCGCCTGACTGCGACCGCCATGGAGTCGGCCATGCCTCTTGCACAAGCCCCTGCGTGCCAGCCATTACCTGCTGCAGCACCCGAGCCCGCCAACGTGATCTCTTTCAGCAAGGCACGCCGGCGCAGCCAGCAGCGCCGCGGCAAGGCCGCACGCGCTGCAGACCATGGAGATGCCCAGCTGATCCTGCCCTTGCTGCCGACGCAGCCCACCCTGCAATCCGCGCCTGAGCAGCCTTCAGGCCTGCGCATCATCCAGCGGTCGCCGCAGGAGCAGCCGGAATGCCTGTTCATCTCCGGGCGAATGGCCGATGTCTGCGCTGCGCTGGAGCGCATGGAAGCGCATGGCGGACCGGCAGCCAACTGAGGCCCGATGCAAGGTGTGCGATACACCTTGCACAACACAAACCTGGGCGGCGCGGACCGCCGCGTGCCGCACGAGGAATCGGCCTGCGCAAAGCTGGTGCAGGCTGGCGGCCACCACTGCCCTGTAGCGCACATGCAACAAGTGGACGCCCTCTTTGCGGGAGGGGCGCCGGCCTGAAAGATAATTGATAAGCATTCTTATTATCTTTTGCAGCAGCGATTGCCACTGCGCCCGCCTCCTCCGCCCCAGCCTTCTCCGTGCACAGCCTCTACCAGAACCACCATCCCTGGCTGGAAAGCCTGCTGCGCAAACGCCTGGGCAACCGTGACGATGCCGCCGACCTGGCCCAGGACACCTTTGTGCGCCTGCTGCGCTCTCCCCTGCCGCAGCAGGACATCCGCGAACCCAGGCGCTACCTGGCCACCATCGCCCGGGGCCTGGTCGCCGACCTGTTTCGCCGCCGCACGCTGGAGCAGTCCTATCTGGACTATCTGGCCCAGTTGCCGCAATCGCTGGCGCCTTCGCCCGAAGAGCAGGCCATCGTCCAGCAAACCCTGCTGGATGTGGACCGCATGCTCCAGGGCCTTCCCCCCAAGGTTCGCGAAGCCTTCGTGCTGGCCCAGTTCGAGGAACTGAGCTACCCAGAGATCGCCGAGCGCCTGGGTGTATCGCTGCGCACCGTCAGCAACTACCTGACCCGGGCGATGGAGCATTGCTGCCTGGTCCTGGCATAGCCACATGGGCGAGAGACATCTGGAAGGCAACGACCGCCGCGCCTTGCATGAGGCCGCCGCCTGGCACGTGAAACTGCGCGGCGCCTCTGCCACAGCAGGCCTGCAACAGGACTGGCAGAAATGGCATGAGGCTGATCCCGCCCACCAGCGCGCCTGGCTGCGCGTGCAATCCGTCACCGCGCAGCTGTCGCATCTGCCCGCCCCCCTGGCGCGCCAGGCGCTGGGCCGCCGCGCCTCGCCCACCCGCCGCTCCGTGGTGCGCGGCGTGGCTCTGGGCCTGGGCAGCGGCGCCACGGCCTGGATGGCCTGGAAAGGCGCACCACTGGAAAGCTGGCAGGCCGGGCAGCGCACAGCCACGGGCGAGCGCCGGGATCTGACGCTGCCCGACGGCTCCCTGGTGGCCCTGGATACGGCCACCGCCTTGGACACCGTTTTTGACGACCGCCAGCGCCTGCTGCGCCTGCACCGTGGCCGCATCCTCGTCGCCACCGAGCCCGACGCGCTGGGCCGCCCCTTCAGCGTGCAGACCCCGCAAGGCCACGTACTGGCCCTGGGCACGCGCTTCACGGTCCATCTCGCGGACGATGGCCTGTGCCACGTCACCGTGCAGGAAAAGGCCGTGCGCCTGCAGCCTCTGGACAGCGATGCGCCCTCCGCGCAATTGCAGGCCGGACAGCAGGCCGCCTTCTCGTCCAGCGCCACCCAGCCGCCCACGTCCGCAGACCCCTTTGCAGCCAGCTGGCATGAAGGCGGCCTGGTCGCGCTGGACATGCCGTTGGGCCAGCTGATTGACGCCCTTGCCCGCTACCGGCCCGGCTACCTGGGCTGCTCGGCCGAGGTCGCCGGGATGCTTGTCTCGGGCGCCTTTCCCGTGGATGACACGGATCGCGCCCTGGCCGCGCTCGTCAGCCGCTTTCCTCTGCAACTGCGAACCCGCACCCGCTATTGGGTGGAGGTGCAAGCGCGATCAAGCTGAGATGATGGGATGGGGCCGTGGCGAAGTCTCTCGTCCAGGCCGGCACTTCAGAGCGGCGCATACGGGTGATGCACCACGTCGAAGCCCTCCTCGTCGGAGGGCGCGACAAAGTAGCTCGTGATCAGGTCGAATTGCTCATCGCTGGCCTGAAACGGATGCTCGCCTGCCGCATTGCGCGCACGCAAGCGCTGCTTGCAGACCTCGTCAGGCACATCCAGAAAATGCAGGCGGTGCGAGGCGCCCACTTTCTCGAACACGCTGCGCGCCCACCCCCTCCCCTCCAGGGTATTGGCCGGAAAATCCAGCACCACCGACACGCCAGCGTCCAGCAACGCCTGTACATGCGCCCCCATCAACCCCTTGAGCCGCGTGCTGCAACGCACGTAATCGGCCACCGACTGCATCTCGCCGGGGTACAGGCCGGCCAGCCAGGAATCCTCGCTGACCAACACCGTTCCGGGCCCGGCCGCCAATTGCCGCGCCAGCGTTGACTTGCCCGAGCCGATCTTGCCGCAGACCATGTGCAGCGTGGCAAGCCGCGCGTTGGCGGCAGGGGCATCGGCATATTCTGCACAACGGGGCCGGGACTGTTCGGAAACCTGCATATCCATCTCCTGAAAGGCTTGAGAAAACCCCGGAGACGGAATGAAAAAACCCGCCTCCTCTGGGCGGGTTGCATGGCGCTGAAGGCCGCTGGCTAACCCACCATCCAATGGATGGTGCGAATAATCTGCGTTGCGTTCAGGCGGGCCATGGCGCACAGCATAGCGCAATCGCGGTGTCTCAATGGGCCACCATGCGCACCAGCCCCAACCCCGCAAACAGCGCAGCCACGCCAAGCACCAGCGAGCCCAGCGCATACAGCACGGAGGCCAGCCAGTCGCCACGCTCATACAACATGCCGACCTCCAGCGCGTACGTCGAAAACGTGGTGAAGCCACCCAGAATGCCCGTGGTGATGAACAGCCGCGCACTCTGCGGCAGCGTTGTCTTGAGCGCAAACCACTCCACCACCACCCCCATCACGAAGGCACCCAGCACATTGATCGCCAATGTACCCAGTGGATACGCACTGCCCACCAGCCGCAGCGCGAGCAAGTTCGTGCCATGCCGGAGCGCAGACCCCAGGCCGCCTCCAACGAACACCAAAATGAAACCGTAGAACCCCATGACCGTCCTTTCATCGAATAACCGGACGGGCGTGCCGGGCAGGATCAAGACATGGCCCCGCCACCGGCAGGACCCATCCCACCAAGGCAGGAGCCATCAGCCCTTCGCAGGGCGGTTTCGGGAAGCTCCATTCCCATCGTGCAGCGAGTGCTGGCTGCGGGGGCGAGTTTACTCTGGACCTGGCAAGCGGCAGAGGTGTGAGATTGCGTTGCAGACGCTGGCCGTACCCTCCAAATGACCAGCGGCACAATGCAACAATGAAATTCATCGTGCTCCTGATCATTGCAGCGGCCTTGCTGTACGGCACAGCAAGGCTTTCCAACATTCACATCGGTGAGCGCGCCGCAGGCGGCCATGACGGCACACCGACCACAGCACAAGAACGTTTCAGGCAAGCCGAGAAGGAGGCTCAGGAGACCGCTGAAGCAGCCCGCCGCGCTGCCCTGCGGGACGCCGAGTGAAACGAGCCATTCGAACCAAGACGAAAGTTGTCAGGCATGCGGGCCAAAGGACTATTCTTCGTCTGTAATTCGATTCCGATCAGGCCCATCAATTCATCGATATGCATATGCGACTCTTGACCACAGCAATCTTTACAGCACTTTTCGCATTGCCTGCCGCAGCCCAGGTCTTTCAATGCAAGGATGCTTCTGGAAAGTCAACTTTCTCAGACAGTCCTTGCAGCAGCACTGACACTGGAGCTCTGATACAGCGCAAAAAATCGGACGATGAGATCTCCCGTGAACGGGCTGATGCAGCACAGGCGAATGAACAAAAGTATCAGCGCCAGATGAACGAAATGCAGCAGCGCCAGATCGAGAGCCAGCAGCGTGTCATCGAGCAGCAAGCCCGCCAGACAACTGCTCCTGCGCCCGAGCAGCTCGGCGCGTCCCTTCAGTGCAAGCAGGCGCGCAAGGAGCTGGAATTCGTCTCCAGCATTCGCACCATTTCCCAAGACGAAAAACGCATGCGGACCAATGCCGCGATCACGAGTGTCAATGCCGCATGCGGCTCAAATACGCCCCTGATGCAGGAGCCGCCGAAGGTGATTGGGACACCGCGAGTACCTCACTCCATTCAGCAACCAGTTTCTCAATGAGAACCAGGCACGGAACTGCCAGATATCGAGCGCAATCATGACTCCTCTCGCGCCACTCACCAGCGGGGGAACATGTTCAGGCATTCTCCCAATGCCACACAGCCTCTTCAGACCGCCGCCAACCCGGTCTTCACCGACTTCGCCAACAGGCGACCATCCACCAAGCCTTCTCGACATCGTCGTCGCCAAGACGTTCCAGTGTGTAAGCCACTGATACGGTTGCGCGGAGCCAACCTTGTCCTGCCTGCCTGCGTTCGTTGGATAAGGATGTTCAGTCCCACAGTGAGATGGTGCGGATGAAGTCTAAAGCGGCTTGGATCTTTTTCCCATGCCTCGCAAATCGCCCTGAATGGTGTCTTCCACCTGAGCGCCTTCAAGTGCTTGCCGAAGTTGTAGCTTTGAACGAAGGCCTGGACATGCTCCCGTAGCTGCTCCAGTCCTTCGTACTCGTACGCCTTGATCGTGGATTCCTTGATAGTCCGGTTCATGCGCTCGACCATGCCGTTCGTCCAGGGGTTCCAGGGGTGGTACGGCTTGGTATGCCTTTTCTCAACGTCATTGAACTTGCAGATGCGCTCGAAGATGTGACCGATGCATGTGTCGGTGACGCCGCCTCTGAAGCGTTCTTGTCCCGTAAAGGCCATGCCGTTGTCCGTCAGAACGGTATGTATGCGGTACGGGAAGGCCACAAGCACCTACCGAAGGAACTGTGCTGCATTGGCTTTCGTGGCCCTGTCAAAGAACGCGACATGCGTGAATTTTGTGACTCGGGCTATGGCGACAAACATGTGCTGTCTGCCACTGGAGATCTTCATTTCGGCGCTGTCGATGTGCACGAAGCCGAGCGTCGTTTCTTCAAACTTTCCGTGCCTTCGTGGCAGGTGCGTTGCGGGTTGTCGGCTGATTCCGTGACGCTGCAGGCATCGATGCAAGGCGCTGCGGCTGAGCTTGGGTGCTGTCTCCAGGAGTTGCCCCATGAGATCGTTCAGCGACAGATGCCGTTGCTTGCGCAACGCAATCGCCAAGTGTTCTTGCTCTTGGGAAAGATGCTGGCTTGCTCTGTCCCGAGGACCCATGGGCTCATCAAGCACCGAGGTGCGCGCACGCCACTTGGCCACGGTCTTGGGGTTGATGCCGTAGAGCTTGGCCAAGGACCGATGGGAGCCGGTCGCTAGCTGGAGTTCTGCGCGGATACGCGGCGTCGTGCGGGCGCTGCCATGCAGGCGGATTGCCATAGTGCTTTCTCCTGTTCTAGGCTGAAGAATGCACCATGACTTCCTGGGACCGTACATCTAATCACACCCAACTGAACGATGCATGAGCGAAGGGGCCGCTGCTCCTTCCCTGATGCATCCGGTCCTCGATCACTGCTTGATGGAGCAGCAAGATCATGAAAGGCTAGGGACGGATTCTCTCGTAAGTCGCAATACCTTTGGTCTTGGTGGAGTAGAGAATTAGCTGATTCTTTTTATTTAGATTCATTGATGTTTTATAAGCCATTCCATTAGGAAGCGGATAGATCATTGTCACCACATCCCCCTCTAATCGATACAATCCCTCGGTCCGACGACCATCATTTCTAATAGCTGCCACCGCCCCGCTCTTACTAAACTCCAGATGATCTTTCGGATCTCCGTCTGTATCGTGCTTCATCTCCCAGAGACCTATTATTTGACTCAACTCAGCGCCAAATACGTCATTCGCGCCACCCAAAAATATTGCAAGCGATATAAAAACAGGCTTCAATCCCTTAAGCATCATTCAACCCTCTCTTGAACAAGTAACTCTTAGAAAATAACAACCACTTATAGCGGATATCGCTTTAGTGCGTCACTCATCTTTGACGAGTGGCGAATCCTAACCTCCCATAGTCCGTTTGGCAGTCGCCTCTCGGGCTTTTTTGCGCCCATGCCACAAGTCACATCACCCGCCCTGCGCTATCACGGCACCAAGTTCCGGCTGGCGCCCTGGGTGCTCCAGCACTTCTCCGAGCACCGCTTCTACGTCGAGCCCTTCGGCGGCGCGGCCGGCGTGCTGCTGCAGAAACCCCGGGCCTACGCCGAGGTCTACAACGATCTGGACGACGACATCGCCAACTTCTTCCGCGTGCTGCGCGACCCTGGCCAGTCCGAGCGACTCATCCAGTTGCTGCACCTCACGCCATACGCGCGGGCCGAGTTCGACCTGTCTTATCAAGACTGCGACGACCCCGTGGAGCGCGCCAG
Source organism: Delftia sp. SD018 (assembly GCF_017355445.1). NCBI lineage: Bacteria > Pseudomonadati > Pseudomonadota > Betaproteobacteria > Burkholderiales > Comamonadaceae > Delftia > Delftia sp. SD018. The sequence goes on along the minus strand of NZ_JADDRN010000018.1, from coordinate 74,620 downwards.
GCGCACCGCCGTGCGGGCATGCATGGGCTTCGGCTCAGCCGGCGCTACAAAGGGAGTGACGGGCTTCCGCATTGACACTGCCAGGCCCTACGGCACGGCACAGCACCTCTGGAGCCGCTACCCAGGCCAGCTGCCGCCCATCATCGAACGCCTGCAGGGCGTGCTGATCGAGAACCGGCTGCCATCGAGGTCATGCAGCAGCACGACACCGCCGATACGCTGCACTTCGTGGACCGGCCCTATGTCTTCGGCACGCGCTCGCTGCGCAACGTGGCCCAGGGCTGCTACCGGCACGAGATGACGGACGAGAAGCACCTGGAGCTACTGGGCGTACTGCGAGGCCTGCGCGGCATGGTCGTGCTCAGCGCCTACCCATCGGAGCTGTACGAGCGCGAGCTGGCCGACTGGCAGGCCCACACCACCGGCGCCCGCATCTCTGCTGGCCGTGGCACAGCGGTCAAAACCGAAGTGCTGTGGCTCAACCCAGAGTGCCAGCAGCGCCTGGCCGTGCCACCCGCCTTGCAGCAAGCGCTCGGGATCTAGCTCGAGCAATTCTCCTGCCAGGCCGGCCATGACAAGCCACCGAACTGGATCAACGGCAAAGACAGCGGGCAATTCCTGATCGAAACGGCCAAAAGTTAGGCGAGGGGCTGCCGATACACCAAGTAAGGAGGTGCGCGCCAAGTCTAGGCGGCGCCTCAAGCCCCTGGGTGCGCGCGCCAGGGGCTTTTTCTTCCCAGGCGACGCCCAAACTGGATCGTTGGCAAGGATCGGGAGCAATTCCTGATTGCAAGTCAGTGGCAGACGTATACACCACTGATTAAGAGCTCGTAAAAATAGCGAGCCATGAGAAATTAATATCTCGCATGGTCGCCAAAAATTCGATTCAACGCAATTTATATGCAAACGCAAATGCTTTAACTATTAGTTTGTGTGCCTCACCCCAAAACCACGCAAATTATCCAAGTATCCAGGGGCATTATCTGTGCCACATTGCTTGCAGACGCCATCAATACCTTTTCGAAGCAACTCTTCGATTGTGACTGGCGTTGTTGGGAACGGGTTCTCTTCCTGCGTGACGACTATCGTGAATGTATCCCAATATGTTCCTTCACCCCACGACCAACGATATTCTCCAGGTCTAAGTCCTAAACTACTAAGGGTCCAGTCGTTCCATCTAGCGAGTGATTGAAGAGGTGCGCCGGACACATACCCGTTTGGCACCATTAGAGTACCCCACGATGCATCAATACCTACAGCATCACCTTCTGCATACGTGGCATCTATAACCCCGGGAGCAAATCCAAATCGATCAGGCCCAGTAACTTGCCCTAGATATATACCGGGATTACGCTTGCCTAATGCCAAAAGCCCATAACCAGAGGCAATATTGGGTTGAATAACGCGAGTATATACATCCCCCTTTAAACTTATCATATTAATTGACCCACTCCCCACCGCAATAACGTCACTGCCAGACTGATAAATTGTCACTGTGTAATGCGCATGCGCACAAACGGAAGTAGCAAAAGCAATTGCTGCAATCAGTTTTTTAAATTTCATTTAACCCTCTTTGCTTATTACCAAATTTTACAACAAACCATTCTAGTTTATCTTGAGCAATCGACAGGTATCTCGAAGCCGCCCGGCCCTGCCGCGAGCGGCTTTTTTTGGCCCAAATTTCAAGGAACCGCATGCTTACCCCCTCAATTTCTCCTGCCCCTCGCGGCCAAGCTGGTGATCGACCTTTTCGCCGGCGGCGGTGGCGCATCGACAGGCATCGAGCAGGCCATCGGCCGCCCGGTCGATGCCGCCGTCAACCACGATGCCGACGCCATCGGCATGCATGAAGTCAACCACCCGCAGACCAAGCACTATCGCGCCGACATCCGCGAGGTGGACCCACTGTCCGTGACCAAGGGCGAGCTGGTGGGCCTGCTGCACGCATCCCCGGACTGCACGCACCACAGCCAGGCCCTGGGTGGCCAGCCGCGCAACGGGGAAATCCGGTCGCTCGCATGGATCGTCATCCGCTGGGCGGGCAAGACCCAGCCCGATGTCATCACGCTGGAGAACGTCGAACAGATGATGCAGTGGTCCCCGCTGATTGCGAAGCGCGATCCAGCCACCGGCCGCGCCATCACGCTGGACCGCATCACGGACCCCGCCACGGGGAAAGCCACCTTCCGCGTAGCCGACCCCGGCGAGGTGGTGCCGCGTCGCAATCAGTTCCTGGTGCCGGACCCGAAGCACAAGGGCCGCAACTGGCGCCACTTCATCCAGGCGCTGCGCGACCTGGGCTACAAGGTGGAATGGCGGGTGATCTGCAACGCCACCCTGGGCTCGCGCAGCACCCGCACACGGCTGTACCTGATCGCCCGCCGCGACGGCCTGCCCATCGTGTGGCCAGCGCAGACGCACTGGAAGAATCCGAAGGCGGGCCAGAAGCCATTCCGCCAGGCAGCCGAGTGCATCGACTGGAGCATCCCCGGGCAAAGCATCTTCGGGCGCAAGAAGGAACTGGCGCCGGCCACCATGCGGCGAATCGCGCATGGCCTGGACAAGTTCGTGCTGAACAGCCCCCAGCCATTTATCGTGAACATGGCCCACGGCGGGAAGATCGAAATGCTCGACCGCCCCATGAGCACCATCGCCACGGAAAAAGGCGGCTGCCGTGCACTGGTGTCGCCCACCCTGATCCAGATGGGCTATGGCGAAGCCAAGGGCCAGGCGCCGCGCGTGCTCGACCTGTCCCAGCCCCTGGGCACGGCCGTGGCCGGCGGCATCAAGCACGCCGTCAGCTCGGCATACCTGGTGCAGGCCGGGCACGGTGAAGGCAAGGACGGCGGCAAGCGCTGGAGCCACGGCGCCAACGACATCCGGGGGCCGCTGGGCACTGTGACGGCCAGCGGCGGTGGGCAGAGCCTGGCATCCGCGTTCATGGTCCAGGCCAACGGCGGGTTCAACAGCACGCCGGCCCGCGACCTGCGCGACCCCGTATCGACCGTGACCACCAGCGGCAGCCAGCAGCAGCTGATCGCCGCCCACCTGTGCACGCTACGCAGGAATAGCGTGGGCCGCGACATGCGCGAGCCAGTGCCCACCGTCACGGCCGGGGCCGAGCACCATGCCCTGATCCAGTACCACCTGTCGCCCGAGCAGGAGGCCGGCGCCCTGCGCTGCGCCGCCTTCCTGATGCGCTACCACGCCAGCGGCGGCCAGTGGGCGGACCTGCGCGACCCCATGACCACGATCACCACGCGCGACCGCCTGGCGCTCGTGACCGTGTGGCTCAAGGGCGAGCCCTGGGTGATCGTGGACATCACGCTGCGAATGCTGGTGCCGCGCGAGCTCCACAACGCCCAGGACTTCCCCCCTGGCTACGTCATCGACCGGACCGCCTCCGGCAAGCCCCTGACGAAGACCGCCCAGGTGCGCATGGTCGGCAACTCCGTGAGCCCCGTGCCCATGCAGCAGATCGTTTCGCTCAACTCGCCCGAGTCCACGGCCTGGCAACTGCGGCGGTCCGCCTGACCCCTCCAACCCGTCCCGCCACGCGCTGGCCGCCGCAATGCCGCGGTTCTACGAGCGCGCCCACGACAACAAGGAAACCTGACCATGGCCAGCAAGAAGCCCAAACACTGGCGCGACAAGCGCGCGCCGCTCCCCGACAACGAGGAACCACCCACCTGGCCCGCACCCGCGGGCCTTTTTCATTGAGGACGCCCATGTCCAAGAGCATCACTCTGAACTTTGCTCCTGCCGTGCTCGGCCGCGAGCATGCCGCAGCCTACGTGGCGCTGAGCGTCAGTTCCTTCGAACAACTGGTGCGTGAGCGCCAGATACCCCGGCCCCGCCAGCTGTCTGCCAGGCGCGTTGGCTGGCTGCGCGCGGAGCTCGATGACTGGTCCGCCCGTCGGCCAGCGTCCGAGCTGCTGCCACCTGAGAACACCGGTGCCCCTAAGCCCCGATGAACTCCTCCAACTTCGCATCGAGCGCTGCCAGCCATTGGCGGCGCTCTGCGTCGTACCTGTAGAGGTTGTAGTCGCCGGCCACGCCAGGGAGGACGTGGCCAAGGATCGCCTCCCCCACCTCATGCGGACAGCCCATCGACGCAAGGATGGTGCGCCCCGTCCGCCGAAGATCATGCGGCGACCAATGCGTCACGGTCAGCCGCACCCGCTTGTGCTCGGGCTTCGTCTTACTGTAGGGCTGCAGATAGTGCACCTTGGTCTGCATGTAGGCCTGGGTCTGCCCTTTAAGCACACCATCGCGCCCGATGCTCGGGAACAGCCATTGCCCCTCATTCGCCAGCAGACGTCGCACGATCTGCTCGGCCCGACCGAACAAAGGCACACGCAGGTCATGTGCGACCTCAACGTGCCGAATCTTCATTGCCTCCTTGGGCACGGTCCACCAAAGCACACCCGCCTCCTCCGACAACTGCTTCTTCTGCATCTGGCAGATCTCCCCGCCACGCGTGCATGTCCACAGCTGCAGCGTCAGGAAATCCTGAACCTGCTGGCTGAACATCGACAGCTCGCTGCCGATCAGCGTCTTGATCTCCGCTCCGCTCAGCACGCGCTTGCTGGTGCCTTTGTGTTTTCCATCTCGCACTGCCCCTTTGCTGCGAAGCTTGTGGGACGTGCGTTCCGCCCACCAGTTGGGCATGCCGTCCGGAATTCGCCCTGACTCCAGCCCCACGCGCCATGCAGCTGCCATCTCCGTCTTCACGGACTTGGCCAAGACGGGGCGGTCGGCGAGACCTTCAATGACGTCGTAGACAAAAGAGCGCCCCACCTCGGCCACGGATGTCGACTCCCGTCCCGAGATCGCATTGCGCAGACGCTGCTCGATGTTGCGGGCGCCTTAGCCTCCCGATTGACCTTGAGATACCGGGCGGCATAGTCGTCCACCAGCCTGGCCAATGTGTAAACCTGTGCAACCGGTTGCGCCAAAGCCTTGCGCGCCAGCTTTCGCTCGTCCGCTGGATCTCTTCTCTGCTCAAGCAGGTCCCGTGCTGCCTGCCATTCGGCTGCAGACTGGGCTGGCGACATGGCTGGCCATTGGCCGAGCTTGACCTGCTTGAGCTTTGCCGAATCCGCCAAGCTTCTGTAACGATAGGTCCAAGATTTCGTGCTGGCCGTCGCTTCGAGCCTCAACGCTGGGCAACCTTGTACGACAATGTGTTCGCCCTGCTTTAGGGTCTTGGCTGAACGTGCGTCAAAGAACATCTGAAGCTACACCTTGAGTGCCGGAAAAACCTACACAAAACCTATACCGAGCGGTGAGGTGTAGACGAGTCCAGGCAAGCGCAGATGACGCGCAAAGGTAAGCGCAGGAATGGAATAAATCATTTGCCGACAACATCTTACGCGGCAAACCAGAGATAAATCAAAGGCTTATGACGGATTCACAGGCAATGAACATCATCATTCTTGACGACTACCAGGACGCCGTGCGCAAGCTGGACTGTGCTCGTCTGCTGGAGCCCTTCAACGCCAAGGTCTTCACCAATACCGTCAAGGGCGTTGGCCAGCTGTCGGTGCGGTTGCGCGATGCGGACATCATCGTGCTGACCCGCGAGCGCACGCAGATCAGCCGGCAGCTGCTGGAAAAGCTTCCGCGCCTGAAGCTGATCGCGCAGACCGGCAAGGCCGGCGCCCATATCGATGTGCAGGCCTGTACCGACCAGGGCGTTGCGATTGCCGAGGGCGTGGGCTCGCCCATTGCGCCGGCAGAGCTGACCTGGTCGCTGATCATGGCGGCCACGCGGCGGCTGCCGCAGTACATCGCCAACCTCAAGCACGGCGCATGGCAGCAATCGGGCTTCAAGGCTGCGTCCATGCCTGCGAATTTCGGACTGGGCAGCGTGTTGCACGGGCGCACGCTGGGCATCTGGGGCTACGGCCGCATTGGACGGCTGGTCGCGCACTATGGCCATGCCTTCGGCATGCAGGTTCTGGTCTGGGGCAGCGAAAGCTCGCGCCAGAAGGCGCAGGCCGATGGCTTTGCGGCGGCGGACTCGCGCGAGGCTTTCTTTACCGAATCCGACGTGCTGTCCATGCATCTGCGACTGCATGAGGCCACACGCGGCATCGTCACGGCGCAGGATCTGGCACGCATGAAGCCGACTGCCCTGTTCGTGAACACCTCGCGCGCGGAGCTGGTGGAGGCCGATGCCCTGCTGGGTGCGCTCAACCGAGGCCGGCCGGGCCTGGCGGCCGTGGACGTGTTCGAGAGCGAGCCCATCCTCCAGGGCCATGCGCTGCTGCGGCTGGAGAACTGCATCTGCACGCCGCACATCGGCTACGTGGAGCAGGACAGCTACGAGCTGTACTTTCGCGCTGCCTTCGACAATGTGGTGAACTTCGTTGCGGGGCAGCCCAGCAACATCCTCAATCCCGAGGTGTTCTCAGGCCCGGCCCGCGCAGGCTGACGACCGGATCAGGCGGGGGCTTGCGCCACCCGCCCTTGCCCTGCACTCAACGGCCGCCCTGGCCGGAGTCGCCACGTGCGGCCGTGGCGCGAAAGGCCAGTTCATCGGCCACCGCCTCATAGACGGCCTGGCGCACGACGGATTCCACCTCCTCGCGCAGACGCACGACGATGGACCGAGTCTGCTGCTGAACCACGGTGGCAATGGCGTCGCGCAGGCGCTGGTCCAGCACCAGGTCCACACGCTGCATGAGGCGATGGACCAGATATTCCTCGGTGACCTGCTGCGCATGGCTGTCCCAGATGGACTCCATGGTGGGGGCTGCCGGCATGGCAGGGGAAGCCGGCGTCGCCCCGGCAGCCGCCTCTGCCACGACAGCCTGCACCACCGGGACCACCAGGTCGGCAGGGACCACTTCCCCTGCCGGTGCCACGTCGCCCGCTGCAGCCACATCTGCCGCACCAGCCACATCAGCCATTTCGGCCAGACGGCTTTCCTGGGCCAATTGCATTTCCACGGACGGGGCGCTGGGCGGCTGATAGTCCGAGAGCACGGGCTGCATTGCAGGTGTCGGGATTTCCTCGGGTGCACCCTGCTCGGCGACCATGGGCCGCTGGGGTTCCAGGTCCTGCGGCAGCGGCGGCAGGGACGCAGGCAGGGTGACCACGCCACGCCGAGGCGCCAGCATGCCTTCGCTGGCCCAGGGCGTCGCTTCGTCCGTCAGCGGCAGTTCGGACACGGGGTGTGCCAGGGGTGCCGGGGGTTCGACCGCCTGAACCGGTGCCTGCACCGCATCCACCGCAACGACATCGGTGAGCGTGGGAACAAAGCGCGGTGGGGTTTTGGAGGGAGGAGCGCTCATGGCTTACTCCTTGAGGACCAGGTCATGGCGCTTGATGGAAATACCCTGGGCCGCATAGTGCTTCCAGCGCTGCCGGGCCAGGTGGCGGTCTTCATCGTCGGTGGCGGAAACCACTTCGACGACACGCGCAAAGCGCTCGAATCCTTCGGGCACTTCGCCGCCCAGGTTGACCAGCATGTCGTGGTGCGGCGCGCCGTCCAGCCGCTCCAGCAGAACGATGGGCGAGAAGGCCATGATGTCTGCCCCATCGCCTTCGCCCGCATGGGCCAGGAAGTCGGTGGGCGAGACACTCCACAGCCTGGGCGACAAGGCCTTGAGCAGCGGCGGCGACCCCAGCACCACCAGTTGCGTGCGGTGCCTGAGCGCCTTGCGCGCCAGACGGCAGACATAGGCCAGCTTGTCGGGCGCGTTGAAATGGAACGCCACTTCAGTCAAGCGATGCTCCCTTCAAACAGGCCCGGGCTGACGGGGACGATGCGCTCATGCCTGCTCCGGCTGAGCGGCAACTGCAGCCTTGCGGCGGCTGGCAGATCCTGCCTTGGGTGGCACCGGCTTCTTGGGTGCAGCAGCTTTATGGGGTGCCGCAGCCTTGGCCTGCGCCTTGCCAGCATCGATGCCGGCCAGCAGATAGTGCAGCAGCAGGCCCACGGGGCGGCCGGTACCGCCCTTGGCGGCGCCGCTCTTCCAGGCCGTGCCGGCGATGTCCAGGTGCGCCCAGGGAATGTCGCCCACAAAGCGCTGCAGGAACTTGGCTGCCGTGACTGCGCCACCCGCGCGGCCAGCCACATTGCCCATGTCGGCGAAATTGCTCTTGAGGCCTTCGCCATACTCCTCGTCCAGCGGCATGCGCCAGCAGGGGTCCAGTGCCGCATCGCCGGCCTGCTCCAGCGCGCGGGCCAGTTCGTCGCTGGGCGAGAACATGCCGCTGCGCAGCCCGCCCAGGGCGATGACGCAGGCGCCGGTCAGCGTGGCGATGTCCACCATGGCGCGGGGCTTGAAGCGGGCGGCGTAGGTCAGCGCATCGCAGAGCACGAGACGGCCTTCGGCATCGGTGTTGAGGATTTCTATGGTCTGACCGCTCATGCTGGTGACCACATCGCCCGGCTTGACGGCAGCGCCGCCGGGCATGTTCTCGGACGCCGGAATGAGGCCGACGACATTGACGGCCGGCTGCAGCCGGGCCAGCGCATGGAACACGCCCAGCACGCTGGCGGCGCCGCCCATGTCGAACTTCATCTCGTCCATTTCAGCGGCAGGCTTGAGGGAGATGCCGCCGGTATCGAAAGTGATGCCCTTGCCGACCAGCACCACGGGCGCGGCGCCCTTGGTGCCGCCGTTGTAGTGCAGTTCGATGAAGCGCAGCGGCTGCTCCGATCCCTGGGCCACGGCCATGAAGGCGCCCATGCCGAGTTTGGCGACTTCGGCGGGGCCGTGGATCTTGCAGCTGATGCCGGGCAGCTTGGCCAGGGCGCGGGCCGCGTCAGCCAGCAAGGTGGGCGTGGCGTGGTTGGCGGGGCGATTGGCCCATTCGCGTGCCAGGGTCATGCCTTCGGCCTGGGCCACGGCGGTCTTGAAAGCGTCGGCAACGCCATTCTTGTCGCCCGCCTTGACGGCTGCGGCAATCACCAGCTTCTTGAGCGCCACGGGCTTGGCCTGCGGCTTGGTGTGGGTATAGCTGTAGCAGGCATCGGCCGCCGCCAGAACGGCGGCAGCAACGGCAGGACCTGCCGCATCGAAGCCAAAGCACAGCAAGGCCTTGCCAACACCGGTCGCCTTGAGCGCGGCACCTGCGCCGGCCACGGCCTGGCGCACTTCCCGTGCCGAGCCGTTGCCCGCGCCCAGCAGCACGACGCGGCGTGCAGCGACGGCCGGCAGGCCGTACAGTGCCAGCTGCTTGCCGGCTGCCGTTTCGAAATCTCCGGCCTTGACCGCGTGTGCGACCAGGGTGGACAGCGCGTCGCTGCCCGTGACCGTGGCTTCGGTCACCAGCACCAACAACAGGTCACACTTTTCACGTACTGCTGCGGCAGTCGTCAACGGCTTCAGTTCAAAGTTCATAATCGGCGTTTTCCTTTCAGCCAATGTTATTCGATTCATCCATACGCAAAGAGCTGGCCCGCAGCTTCGGTGCCACGGTCGTGGTGCTGATCACGGTCGTCATGACCATGATGCTGATCCGCACGCTGGGCCAGGCTTACAAGGGCAATGTCAGCCCTTCCGACGTTCTGCTGGTCATGGGCTATACGGTGCTTGGCCAGTTGCCCACGATTTTGGGCCTGGGGCTTTTCGTGGCCGTGGTCGGCTCGCTGTCGCGCATGTACCGCGACAGCGAGATGGTGATCTGGTTCGCCGCAGGCCAGGGGCTGGCCAGCCTGCTGCGCCCGCTGCTGCGCTTTGCCTGGCCGGTGCTTGCCGTGATCGCCGTGCTGGGCCTGGGCATCCTGCCCTGGGCCAATCAGCAGATCGAGCAGATCAAGACCCAGTTCGAGCAGCGCAGCGACATTGACCGCATCGCCCCCGGCGAGTTCCAGGAGTCTGCCGGCGGCTCGCGCGTGTTCTTCATCGACAAGGACGTGCCCAGCGCCACCGCTGCCAACAATGTGTTCATCGTGGCCAATGAGCGCGGGCGCGAGTCCGTGACCTCGGCGCGCGGGGCGCGGCTGGAAGTGGTCAAGGGCGAACGCATGGCCGTGCTGACCGACGGCCAGCGCATGGAAACGCAGACCAGCGACGGCTCGGTGAAGATCAGCGAGTTCAAGGAATACGGCACGCAGCTCGGCAGCGGCAGCAATCTGGCCGCGGCCGAGGAAATGGCCGCGCGCAGCACGTACACGCATGAGCTGCTGCCGCGCACCGAACCCATCTACCGCGCCGAGCTGGGCTGGCGCATAGGCCTGCCGCTGGCGGCGCTGAACTTCGTGATCCTGGGCCTGGCCGTGGCCAGCGTGAACCCGCGCGCGGGCGGCAGCGGCAGCCTCATGCTCGCGCTGTTCGCCTTCATCGTGTACTACAACCTGATGACGCTGGGCGAGAACTGGGTGGCCTCGGGCAAGCTGAGCATGCCCGCCATGACGGCCCTGCTGCACGGTGGAACATTGCTGCTGGCACTGCTGGTGCTGCTGGCACGGCACAAGCGCTGGTCGCCGCGCGACCTATGGCGCAGGCCCTGCAAGCCGGCTGCCCTGGACGACGCAAAGGCGGTGCCCTGATGAGAGTTCTGAGAAACCTGCTGTACCGCGACATCATCGCGGCCGTCAGCTATGTGACGCTGGCCTTCCTGGCGCTGTTCTTCTTCTTCGATCTGGTCGATGAGCTGCGCTGGGTCGGGCGCGGCGGCGACAACGGCTACCAGATCACGCACGCCCTGCTCTTCGTGGTGCTGCGCATCCCCAGCCACCTGTACGAGCTGATGCCCATCACCGTGCTGATCGGCACCATCTACGTGATGGCGCGCTTTGCCCAGAGCTCGGAATTCACCATCATGCGCACCAGCGGCATGGGCCCCTGGCTGGCGCTGCGCACGCTGATGGTGCTGGGCCTGGGTTTTGTGCTGGCCACCTTCGGCACGGGCGACTACCTGGCGCCGGCGGCCGAGAACGCGGGCCAGAACATCCGCGCCATCCACCTGGCCCAGCTGTCGCGCGGCGCCACGGGTGCCTGGCTCAAGGAACGCCAGGGCGATCACTCCATCGCCATCAACGTGCGCGCCATCCGCGGGCCCGGTGATTTCTCCAACGTGCGCATCTTCGACTTTGACGGTCAGGGCCGCATCTCGGCCCAGATCCATGCGCAGGCGGCGCAGGTCAGCGAGGATGGCGAATCCTGGACGCTCCAGGGCGTTGAGGCCAGCCGCCTGAAGGCCAAGGCCGACGGAGGTATGGTGCTGCTGCGCGAGAAGGAGGACAGCCTGGTCTGGAAAACCGGCATCAGCGCCGAAATGGTCTCGGCCGCGCTGCTCAAGCCCGACCGCATGTCCACCATTTCGCTGTTCCAGTACGTGCGCCACCTGGAGGCCAACGGCCAGGCCGCGCAGAAGTACGAGATCGAGTTCTGGCGCAAGGTCTTCTACCCCATGAGCTGCCTGGTGATGGTGGTGCTGGCCCTGCCCTTTGCCTATCTGCACTTCCGTTCGGGCGGCATCGCGGCCTATGTGTTCGGCGGCGTCATGGCCGGCATCAGCTTCTTCCTGCTGAACAACGTGTTCGGCTACATCGGCACGCTGCAGACCTGGTCGCCCTGGCTGACCGCTGCGGCGCCGGGCCTGCTCTACAGCCTTCTTTCATTGACCGCCTTCACCTGGCTGGTGCTGCGCCGCTAGGTCCGTTGCCATGCAAAACGACACAACAGCGGCCGGCGCTGCCGGCCTGATCCTGCTGGCCCACGGCTCCCGCGACGCCCTGTGGCGCCAGCCCATCGAGGCCGTGCTCGGCGCCGTCCGGCAAACGCGGCCCCACGGCCTGGCTGCATGCGCCTACCTGGAAGCCTGTGCGCCCGATCTGCCCACCGCCGCGCGCGGGCTGGTCGAGGCGGGCGCCACGCGCATCACCGTGCTGCCCCTGTTCCTGGGCACGGGCAAGCATGCGCGCGAGGACATCCCCAAGCTGGTGCAGGAGATCCGCGACACCCACCCACAGGTGGCCGTGGAACTGGAGCCTGCCGTGGGCGAGCATCCGCGTGTCACGGCCCTGCTGGCAGAGCTGGCGTTGGCGGCCGTGGAGCCTTCCGGCAGCTCAGGAAGCTGAAATAACGAATCGCTTCTTTATATAAATGCAGCATAATGGCGCGCTGCACCCAGCTGTCACCGCCATGAACCTGCACCAATTCCGATTCGTCCAAGAAGCGGCGCGCCGCAACCTCAACCTCACCGAGGCGGCCAAGGCCCTGCACACCTCGCAGCCCGGCGTCTCCAAGGCCATCATCGAGCTGGAGGAGGAGCTGGGCATCGACATCTTCGCGCGCCACGGCAAGCGCCTCAAGCGCATCACCGAGCCCGGCCTGGAGGTGCTCAAGAGCATTGAACTCATCATGCGCGAGATCGGCAACCTCAAGCGCATCGGCGAGCAGTACAGCGCCCAGGACAGCGGCACGCTGTCGATTGCCACCACCCACACCCAGGCCCGCTACGTGCTGCCGCCCGCCGTGGCACGGCTGCGCGACCTGTATCCCAAGGTCACCATCAGCCTGCACCAGGCCACGCCGGCCGAGGTGGCGCGCATGGTCATCGACGAAATCGCCGACATCGGCATGGCCACCGAGTCCCTGGCCGACTACCCCGATCTCGTCACCCTGCCCTGCTACGAATGGCAGCATGTGCTGGTCATGCCCACGGGCCATCCGCTGGCGCAGAAAGAGCGCATCACGCTGGACGACATCGCCCATGAGTCGCTGATCACCTACCACCCCTCGTTCACCGGGCGCGGCAAGATCGACCAGGCCTTCGCCACGCGCCGGCTGCGTCCGCGCATCGTGCTGGAGGCCATTGACTCCGACGTGATCAAGACCTACGTGCGCCTGGGCCTGGGCATCGGCATCGTGGCCGAGATGGCCATGCGCGACGATCCGGTCAACGACCTCGTGGTGCGCCCCATGGGCCATCTGTTCGGCCAGAGCGTGGCGCGCGTGGCCATCAAGCGTGGCGCCTATTTGCGCAACTTCGTCTACCGCTTCGCCGAACTGCTCAGCGACCGCCTGACGCGCGACCTGATCATGCGCGCCATGAGCGGCCACGTGCACGACTACGAACTCTGATCCTCCGCCCCACCGGGCCCGCAGTGCGGGCCCGTTCCCGTTTTCCGCTGCCTCCGCCATGACCTCTGCCACGCCCCGCACGCCCGCCTTCCCCAGCCGCCTGCCCCATGTGGGCACGACCATCTTCACCACCATGTCGGCGCTGGCCGCCGAACACCAGGCGGTGAACCTGGGCCAGGGCTTCCCCGACTTCGGCTGCGACCCCAGGCTGGTCGATGCCGTCACGGCCGCCATGCAGGCCGGCCACAACCAGTACCCGCCCATGCCCGGCCTGCCGCAGCTGCGCCAGGCCATGGCCGACAAGATGGAGGCGCTGTACGGCCGCCGCTACGACGCGGGCACCGAGATCACGGTCACGGCCGGCGCCACGCAGGCCATCCTCACCGCCATCCTGGCCACCGTGCATGCGGGCGATGAGGTCATCGTGCTCGACCCCTGCTACGACAGCTACGTGCCCAATATCGAGCTGGCCGGCGGCGTGCCCGTGCGCGTGCCGCTGACGCCGGGCAGCTTCAAGCCCGACTTCGCCAAAATTGCCGCCGCCATCACGCCGCGCACCCGGCTTTTGATCATCAACAGCCCGCACAACCCCAGCGCCACCATCTGGAGCGATGCCGAGATGCTGCAGCTGCAGGAACTGCTGGCGCCCACCGACGTGCTGCTGATCAGCGACGAGGTCTACGAGCACATGGTCTACGACGGCCGCCAGCACCAGAGCGCCGCGCGCTTTGCCGGCCTGGCGGCGCGCGCCTTCATCGTCTCCAGCTTCGGCAAGACCTACCATGTCACGGGCTGGAAGGTGGGCACCGTCGCCGCGCCGGCCGCGCTCACGGCCGAGTTCCGCAAGGTACACCAGTTCAACGTATTCACCGTCAATACGCCCATGCAGGCGGGCCTGGCCAGCTACATGGCCGACCCTGCGCCCTACCTGCAGCTGCCCGCCTTCTACCAGGCCAAGCGCGACCTGTTCTGCCAGGGCCTGGAAGGCTCGCGCCTGCGCCTGCTGCCCACGGCGGGGACCTACTTCGTCTGCGCCGACATCTCGGCCGTGTCGGACCTGGACGAAGCCGCGTTCTGCCAGTGGCTGGTCCGGGAGCATGGCGTGGCGGCCATCCCGCTGTCGGCCTTCTATGGCGACGGCTTCGACCAGCGCGTGGTGCGCTTTTGCTTTGCCAAGCAAGACAGCACGCTGCGCGCGGCGTTGGAGCGGCTGCGCAAACTCTGAAGCCGGGCGCGGGGCAGCGCCCACGCCGGGTTGTCCCGTCATCCTCTGAGATGACATGGCCCCTCCGTCCCTGGTCTTACGCTCGGGCGACAGGAGACACAAGCCATGCGAACCGACCACGCCCCACGCGCCTTGCGGCGCGTTTTTCCATCCACGGCCGCCTTTGCCGCATCCCTTCTCATGGCGGGCTGCGGCGGTGGCAGCAGCCCCACTTTGGCCGATGCCGCAACGCCGGCGGCCGCCTGCGCCGACCTGCCTGGCAGGGCAGGCCTTGCGGCCACCCGGCTGTCCACCAGCTATGTGCCGCCCGACACCCGCAGGCCGGGCGGCGCCAGCACCGGCGCGCTGCTGCCCGGGCACTGCGTAGTCACCGGCGCCATCAACCCGCGCGTGGGCGTGGACGGCAAGAACTACGCCATCGGGTTCCAGCTCAGCCTGCCGGACCAATGGAACGGCCGGTTTCTCTTCATCGGCGGCGGTGGCAACGACGGCATCCTGCGCGACACCTCGCTGAGCTCCAGCATCTCTGGCGCAACGCCTTCGCCGTTGGGCCAGGGCTTTGCGGTGGTCTCCACCGACGCGGGCCACACCGGCACCACGGCCAGCTTCGGTGCCGACCCTCAGGCCCGGCTGGACCACGCCTACAACGCCTACGACAAGACCGCCGTGGCGGCCAAATCGCTGATCTCCACGCGCTACGGGCGCAAGCCTGAGCACTCCTATTTTTCGGGCTGCTCGGGCGGAGGACGCCAGGGCATGGTGTTCTCGCAGCGCTTTCCCGACTACTTCGACGCCATCACGGCCGGTGCCCCTGCCATGCGGGTATCGAGCGGCGCCACGGTGGCCGCGATGTGGAACACCATCGAGTTCGACGCCATCGCGCCGGCCGACAGCAGCGGCCGGCGCATCCTCTCCCGGGCCTTCAGCAACGAGGACCTGAACCTGGTGGCCAAGGCAGTGACCGCCTCCTGCGATGCGGCCGACGGCGTGGCCGATGGCATGGTGAACCACGTCAAGGCCTGCCATTTCGACCCCGGCGTGCTGCAGTGCGGCGGCGCCAAGTCTGGCAGCTGCCTGAGCAGCGGACAGGTGAACGCGCTCAGAAACGTGTTTGCCGGGCCGCGCAACTCGGCAGGCCAGGCACTGTATGCGGGCCAGCCGTGGGATCCGGGCCTGGCAGCGCCGGGCTGGCGCACCTGGACACTGGGCAGCTCCACCACCGCCACGCCGGATTCGCGCTACATCACGCTGATCGTGGATGCGCTGGTCAACGAATTCCTCACCCCGCCAGACCTGGGCTTCAACCCGCTGGCCTTCAATTTCGACACCGACCCGGCGCGCATGCAGGCCTACTCGGCCATCTATGACACCTACCGGGACGACCGGCTCACGGCCTTCCGGCAGCACGGCGGCAAGATGCTCTTCATCCACGGCATGTCCGACCCCATCTTCTCAGCGCTGGACACGCTGGACTACTACGAGCGCCTGGCCGCCAACAACGGCGGCATGCAGGCCACGCAGGACTTTGCGCGCACCTTCCTCGTGCCGGGCATGAACCATTGCTCGGGCGGCCCGGCCACGGACAGCTTCGACTCCATACAGGCCATGGTCGACTGGGTGGAGAAAGGCATCGCCCCGGACACCATCGCCGCCAGGGCCCTGCCGTCCAGCGCGGACTTTCCGCAGCGCACGCGCCCGCTGTGCCCGTATCCGAAGATTGCCAGGTACAGGTTCGAGGGCGCAGCCGCCGGCACGGGCAATGTGGAGGATGCGGCCAGTTTTGTCTGCGCCCTGCCCTGAGCCTGCGCATCTGCGGGCTGGACGGCGCAGGGCCGAAGCAAGCATGCAGCGATAATGAGAAGCGTTCAGTACAGCGAGCGCTTCCCGCCAACGCCTTTCCGCCTCCGCCCATGCCCGCCCCTTCCCAGCGCTACACCACGGCGCAGCTCGACGCCATGCGTCAGCGCCACGGCTTCAGCGTGCGCTTTCTCTCCACCGTCTCCGAAAACGATTGCATCTTCGAAGGCCAGGTACAGGAGCACCAACTGCCTTCGGGCCTGCAGCTGGTCAGCTCCGACATCCGCATCAACCATGGCTATGAATCCACGTCCGAGCATCCGCGGCGCTTCACCGCCGTGGTCCTGCTGGACGGCCAGGCCGAGCTGCAGCTGCCCGCCGCCCGCAAGGCCCTGAGCGTGACGCGCCATGCCGCAGCGGCATTCTCCTGCGGCGACACCGAGGTGCTCAAGGCCACCCATGCGGCAGGCCAGACGGTGCGCGGCTTCAACCTGTCCATCGAGGCGCCCGAGGCCTGCGCCGATGCCGAACTGGCCGAGCTGCTGCACCACACCCTGCAGCAGTCCGGCCCGCCGCTGCATGCCTGGTCGCTGCCCGAGCATCTGGCGGTGTCGCTGCGCCAGCTGCTCGATGGTGTCTGGAGCGGCAGCCTGGCCCGGCTGCACCGCGAAGGCATTGCGTTGCAGGTGCTGGCCTGCGCGCTGCAGGCACATGCGCAGCCGCGGCCTGCGCCCTCGCCGCGCATCCATCCCCGGGACAGGCGCGGCCTGGAGCGCGTGCGCGAGTGCATGGATGCAGCGCCGGGCCAGGCGCACAGCCTGGACGACCTGGCGCGCCTGGCCTGCATGAGCCCGACCACGCTGCGCGAGAAATTCCAGGCCGCCTACGGCCAGACCGTGTTCGGCTGGCTGCGCGAGCGCCGCATGCAATTGGCGCGCGAACGGCTGGCACAGGGCTGGAGCGTGCAGGAAGCGGCCGACTGCGTGGGCTTTCAGCACGCCAGCAATTTCGCCACGGCCTTTCGCCAGCGCTTCGGCCACGCACCCAGCCAAGGCAGCCTGCGTCGCAAACCATAGGACTGGCGTCGCCGGGAACAGGCGGCGGCGGCTCACATTTCCCACAATCCGGGCTCACACCCAGGACCATGGAAATGATGAGCATTCGCATTCAAAACCCCACCCCGCGACACCTCCAAGGCGCGCGGACCCCGCTGTCCCTGCTGATCTGTGCCCTGTGTGCCGCCCCTGCGCCAGCAGTCTGGGCCGCCGACGAGGACAGGCCCCCTGCCAGGAAAGGCGACACCGAACTGGGCACCGTCACCGTGCGCGCCGCCGCCGATGCGGGCACCACCGAAGGCACGGCGCGCTACACCAGCGGCGCCACAGGCACGGCCACGGGCCTGCAACTGTCGGCGCGCGAAACTCCGCAGTCGGTCAGCGTGATCACGCGCCAGCTCATGGACGATGCAGGCCAGCTCACGGTCTCGCAGACGCTGGAGGCTTCCGCCCCCGGCCTGTCGGTCAGCCGCAGCGACAGCAACCGCTACCAGTTCTCGTCGCGCGGCTTTGGCGTCAGCAACTTCCAGTTCGACGGCCTGGCCTCGCCCATCAACAGCCTGTGGAACTTCGGCGCCACCGACATGGACACCGCCTTCTACGACCGCGTGGAAATCGTGCGCGGCGCCACGGGCCTGCTCAATGGCTCGGGCGATCCGTCGGCCACGGTGAACTTCGTGCGCAAGCAGCCGCTCGAGACGGCAGGCGGCCATGCCTCGCTGACGCTGGGCCGCTGGAACCTGCGCCGCGCCGAGGCCGATCTGTCCCTGCCGCTGGACCGCGAAGGCCGAGTGCGCGGCCGCGTCGTGGCCGTGCAATCGGACAGCGATAGCTACGTCAGTCACTTCGGCCAGCGCAGGCAGGGCCTGTACGCCGTGGTCAGCGCGGCCCTGACGCCCGCCACCCGGCTCGTGACCAGCCTCGAATACCAGAAGAACGCCAGCCCCGGCATGGGCGCCGGCTTTCCGCTGTTCTATGCGGACGGCAGCCGCACGGCCTTCGACCGCTCGGTGTCCAACAACACGCGCTGGTCGCATTTCGGCACCGAGAACACCACGGCCACGCTGGACCTGACGCACCGCCTGGACAACCGCTGGCTGCTGCGCGCCGCCTACAGCCGCAACGAAGGCAACTACGACATGCGCTACGTCTACCGGGGCGGCGCGCCGGACGCCACCACCGGCCTGGGCATGGCCAACTCCTTCATCAAATACCGGGGCGACCGCTCCCGCGACAGCCTGCACCTCACGGCCAGCGGCCCGGTCGCGCTGTTCGGGCGCCAGCACGAGATTGCCGTGGGCTGGAACCATGTGCGCGACGACATCGACATCCGCCGCTATGCACCGCTGGGCACGCCGCCTGCCACGGACAACTTCCTCGACTGGCGCAACGGCAGCCTGGCCGAGCCGGGCTGGTCCGACGTCTCCAACGGCGGCGACGACAGCCGCATGCGCCAAAGCGGCGGCTATGCCGTGGGGCGTTTCTCGCTGGCCGATGGCTGGACGGCCGTGGCCGGCGCCCGCCTGAGCCGCTGGTCCACGCGCCAGAACTACTTCGGCAGCCTGCGCGACTACCGCTACAGCAACGAAATCACGCCCTACGCCGGCCTGCTGTGGGACATCGATGCCCGGCACACGGCCTACCTGAGCTACACGGAAATCTTCACGCCCCAGAACTACCGCGACAAGCAAGGCGGCATCCTGGACCCCGTCACCGGCCAGGCCTTCGAGCTGGGCCTCAAGGGCTTCTGGCTGCAGGACCGGCTGCAGGGTTCTGCCGCGCTGTTCCAGACCCGCCAGGACAACCTGGCGCAGGACACGGGCGAGTTCATCGACGGCACCACGGACCAGAAGGCCTACCGGGGAGTCAAGGGCGCGCAGGTGCGCGGTATCGATCTGGAACTCAGCGGCGAGCCGGCCCGGGGCTGGCGCATGGGCGCCAGCTACACGCACTACACGGCACGCAGCGCCAGCGGCGCCGCCTTCAACACCACGCACCCGCGCAGCCTGGTCAAGCTCACGGCCATGCGCAGCTTCGAGGGTGCGCTGCAAGGCCTGAGCCTGGGCGGCAACCTGCGCTGGCAAAGCCGCATCTGGCAGAACGTGACCAACCCGCTGCGCCAGAGCGTGCAGGTCGGCCAGGGCAGCTACTTGGTGGTCAACCTCTCGGCCCACTACCGCATCGACCCCACCTGGTCGGCCAGCGTGCAGCTCAACAACCTGCTGGACCGCCAGTACTACAGCCAGATCGGCTTCTACAACCAGGGCTGGTGGGGCGAGCCGCGCAATCTGACGGTGAGCCTGAAGGCGGATTTCTGAGCTGTATCGGCATCGGCAATGCCCACCTCACCCCGGTGCCCCGACGGGCGCCGGCCCACGCCATGGGGCGCACCGTGCAGATGCAGGCAGGAGCCGCAAAGCCGCATGGATGCGGACAGTTGGCAGCGTCGGGGGCGGATGCAGGAGAGGGGGCGGACCTTGTTCATGGGCGGGTCCAGGAGGCTTGCGCCGTGGTTGCAGGAGCCATGACGGGCGCACGCTGGCGCAATCCATTCTCATTTTCCGAGCAAGGCCGAACAGGTCATTCGCCCGCCGCATGACGTCCTGCCAAAACATTGATTGACGTCAAGACAGCCACCGCCCAGCATTGGCCCGCCTGAAAAATCCGCCGCTGGCCCCAGCCGCTGCGCCACCAGAACATCGACAAGGAGACATCCCCATGCCCCGTACCCTTTCACGCAAGCAATTCCTGCGCGCGGCCGCGCTGCTTGGCGCCACGCTGCTGCCCCTGCCCCAGGCCTGGGCGGATGCCTATCCCACCCGGCCCGTCAAGCTGGTCGTGCCCTTCGCCCCTGGCGGCAATACCGATGTGCTGGCGCGCATGGTGGCGCAGGGCCTGTCCGAATCGCTGGGCCAGCCCGTGATCGTGGAAAACATCTCCGGCGCCAACGGCTCCATCGGCGCCAGCCGCGTGGCTTCGGCGGCCAATGATGGCTACACGCTGCTGTTCGGCACGGCCGGCACCCAGGCCATCAACCAGAGCCTGTACAAGAACCTGAGCGAGAAGAGCCTGGGCGATTTCGAGTACGTGGCCCTGGTGACCACCATTCCCAATGTGCTGGTCGTCAACGAGACGCGCACGCCCGCCAGGACGGTGAAGGACCTGGTGGCACGCGCCGCCGCGCAAAAGACCGGCATGAGCTATGGCTCGCCGGGCAGCGGCTCCACGGTCCACCTGTCGGGCGAGCTGTTCAAGAGCGCCACCCAGCTGGACATGGTGCATGTGCCCTACAAGGGCAGCGCGCCGGCCCTGACCGACCTGCTGGGCGGCCAGATCGATTTCATCTTCGAGAACGTGACGCCCGCCCTGCCCTTCGTGCAGTCGGGCAAGCTCAAGGCCCTGGCCGTGACCTCCGAGCAGCGCCTGCCCGCCCTGCCCGATGTGCCGACCATGAAGGAAAGCGGCTACCCCACCTTCGTGACCGGCACCTGGAACGGCGTGCTGGCACCCAAGGGCACGCCGGCCGCCATCGTCAAGCGCCTGGAAGAGGCCACGCTCAAGGTGGCGGGCCATGCCGACTTCAAGTCCAAGGTGACGGCACTGGGCGGCGAAGTGCGCCTGCTGGACTCCAAGGCCTTCCGCGAATTCACGCGGGCCGAGTACCAGCGCTGGAATGCGATCGTGCAGACGGCGAAGCTGGAGCGGCAATAACGTCGGCTCCGGTCCCCGCCTCCGGCGCCCGCTGGCGGCGGGCCCAGAACGGCTCGGCAGCCCAGCGCTGCTCCAGCGCGTAGTAGTGCTGGTGATGGGTGCGGTACGCGGCGCGTATCGTGCCGATCCACGCATTCCAGGCAGGCAGCGCATCGGCATCGCCCGCCAGGCTGCGGCGCACGGCCTGGGCGGCCTCGCTGCCCGTGACCAGGCTGTTGAGCAGGCCCTGCGATGCCAGGGGATCGAAGGACAGGCCTGCATCGCCCACGGCCAGCCAGTCCGGCCCGCTGGCTGCATCAAGCCATTGTTCGTGGGCGGCGGCCACGCGCAGCGGCTCCAGCACCCGGCTGCCCCGGCTGCGCGCGCCCACCAGGGCCGTGTGATGCGCCATTTCCAACAGATCGGCCGTGCTGCGCAGGCGCCGGGCTTCAGGCAGGTCGATATCGGTCTGCCAGGCAATCACGCAACTGCCATCGGGCAGGTCGGCGCTGTACCACCAGCCTTCGGCGTCCGATTCGATCATGGTGGTGCCTGCATGCTCATGCGATGGCGGCTCCACCCAGGCGTGAAAGCAGACCAGGCGGCCACCACGGTGGACCTGGGCGCCCGCCTGCCGGGCCACGCGGGCCGCGCGGCCCGTGGCATCGACCACGATGCGGCAGGACAGCTCCAACGGGCCGTGCGCCGGGTCGCCCTGCACCCTATCGATCAGGCAGCGCCAGCGCATGGGTGCGCCCGGTGGCTGGCGCTGCATGCTGCGCAGCGTGGCGGGCACCAGGCAGGGCACGCCACGGCTGCGCGCAGCCTCCAGCAGAATGGCGTCGAAGCGCTTTCGGTCCAGGTGCCAGCCCGCGCCATGCGGGTCGAACAGCGCGTCCTGAAAGATGACCTCGGAGCTTCCCCACAATGACCGCCGCGACCAGGCAGGACGGTGGCCCTGTGCCGCGAATGCATCCCACACGCCCAGGTCGGACAGAATCACCCGGGCCGCAGCGGGCAGGGTTTCGCCAATGGCCCGCCCAGCCTGCACGGCGCGTCCTACCAGCGCCACGCGGCAGTGCCCTGCCAGTTGCGCGGCAACGGCCGCGCCCGCCGGACCTGCGCCCACGACGAGCACATCCAGTTCATCCGGCAGTGGCGCGGCGGCCATGGCGTGCGACGGCATGGCCGGCACTCAGCGCGGCAGCACCGGGCCGCGCTGCGTCATGGCGCGCAACTGCTGCTCGTTGTCTGCATCGAAGGGCTCGATGCGGGGAGGCGCCTCCTGCCCGTCCGGTTGCACCGCAGTCTTGACTATGTGCAACGGCGCCGGGGCGATGCGGTTTTCCACCTGCATCACCGGCGGGAAGTCCTTGTCGCCCCGCAGGCCGGGCCGGCTCTCGATGACGCCCATGTCACCGAAGTGGCTGATCATGCGGTTGATCTCGCTCTCATAGCCTTCCTCACCCAGTGTGCGGAACCACGACTCGCGGCGGTTGAAGGCAGCGACACGCTGCTCGCGCGGCAGTTCGGTGTCGATGACCCTTTCATAGGCCTCCTGCGTCAGCACCTGGTTGGGCACGCGGGCCGGCCAGAACGTGGGCAGGTAGGGGTCGTAGCGTGGGCCATAGCCGGCGTAATAGCCGCTGCGGCAGCTGGCGGTGTCGGTCTGCCAGGGGACCGCCATCCAGCGCGTGAGGTCGCCGGCCACCTGCGCATACAGCGGCCCGCTCTCTGACAGGGCCACCGCAGGCGTGAGCCGGGAGCCGTAGAGCTGCAGCTCGGGCGGGTTCACTGCGGCCTCGCGGATGCGGAACGGCGCCCGGTACATGCTGGCGTGCCGCATGGGCCAGGTGATCTCGCAGCCCGGATGGAAGGCGTCGGCCAGGCAGTCGTCCATGGCGGCATGGTCGAGCATGGCCGGCTGCTCCTGCAGCGGCACGTCGGCGAGCTGGGCAGGGTACTGCTGGCCGGGTTTCCAGTCGGACAGGAAATGGCCACCGGCCCACAGGTCCAGCATTCTCAGTTGCGTGGGGGTCAGCGCCGCATGCTGGCGCGGTGTGTCGGCGGGTGGCACGGCCATGGCGTCGCCATACAGCCAGGGCCAGGGCTGGGGAGATGCGCCATCACGGTCAAAGCGGCGGAAGGCATTGGCCACCTGCTGGCGCAGCTCGGCCCAGGTCGTGCCCGGGCTGTTGAGCCTGGCGATCCACGCCTCGTCATCTGCACTGGCCGCCCCGCCCCAGCCGAACTGGGATGCAAAGCCCTTGTTCGCCCACTGCAGGCTGCTCTGGCGCTGGAGTATGGGCAGGATGTGCCGGCTGAAGGAGACGTGCAGCGGGAAGGCGGCCATGCCCGAGTGGATGTACACATCCTCCATCAGGTCCTTCATGGTGCGCACCGACTTCATCTGCGGGCCGTAGTTGGGCGGCGCAACCGTGACCCATGCCGCATCCACCGGCACGGAAATGCCAGCCACGACGACCTTGGCACGCACGGGGCCGTCGGCCACATCGTCATGCCAGCCCTCGTTGTTCGCAAATGTGGTGGCCTTGGAGCCATCCACGGAGGCAGAGACGCCACGGCCTCCCAGCACGAGAAGCTGGCCCGTCTTTTCAATGCGCAATTCGCCCAGATAAACCGGCTTGCCGCAGAAACTGCCGCTGTCGAATGCCACCGGGGCCGAGCCTTTGGCAATGCAGCGGGCTCCGGGTCGAATGGCCAGGCTTTTCCGGTCCTTCACCGTGGCATTGCGCAAAATCGTGGGATCGGCCGTTGCGGCTTCAGGCACGTCCAGCGCCAATTGGAATTGATACCAAGCGGCCTTGGTATTGGCCAGTTCGACTTCCCATTCGATCTGGTCCTGGTCGGACGTGAGTTCACGCACCACCTCGCCCGCAGCGTTGTAGCCGTAGATGCGAAAGCGCGCAGCCTGCCGCTTGAGCGCGCCCTGCGCATCACGCAGGCTGCCCGGCGCCATGGGCGGCACATGCATCAGCTCGGGGCCGACATAGTACTCATCCGGACTATTGCCAATACGCGCCACACCAATTCCCGGGTGTATGGCTGCACGCACAATGGTGGAGTCGATTCCCATTCGTCGCCCTTTCAGTTGCTGAGGCACTGATTGCAACAAACAGTATCAAAAAAGCCGAGACAAAGTTAATTATCGGGAATCAACAATCCATAGCAAGGTAAGAATGAGTTCAATTGAACCCATTCATTCGCCAATAGATGGACTGCTATTGATAATGAATTAGCAGGATAAATATCGATTCACAGCAGCACGATGTCGTATTGCTCCTGTGCCATGGCTGTCTCGGCCTGCAGGGAGATGGGCTTCTTGATGAAGTCGGACAGGCCTGCCAGGTGCTGGCTTTCCTCGTCCAGGAACATCTCCACCACCTTGGGCGAGGCCACGATGCGGAACTCGCGCGGGTTGAACTGGCGCGCCTCGCGCAGGATTTCGCGCAGCACCTCGTAGCAGACGCTGCGCACGGTCTTCACATGGCCCTTGCCCTGGCAGACCGGGCAGGATTCGCACAGCATGTGGGCCAGCGATTCGCGCGTGCGCTTGCGCGTCATCTCCACCAGGCCCAACTGCGAGAAACCGCCCGCCATGGTCTTGACGCGGTCGCGCCCGAGCTGGCGCTTGAATTCGGACAGCACCTCGGCCTGGTGGTCGTCCCGCACCATGTCGATGAAGTCCACGATGATGATGCCGCCCAGGTTGCGCAGGCGCAGCTGGCGCGCGATCTGCTGGGCCGCTTCCAGGTTGGTCTTGAAGATGGTGTCGTCGAAGTTGCGCGCCCCCACGTAGCCGCCGGTGTTGACGTCCACCGTGGTCAGCGCCTCGGTCTGGTCCACGATCAGGTAGCCGCCGGACTTGAGGTCCACGCGGCGGCCCAGCGCGCGGGCGATTTCCTCGTCTATGGCGAACAGGTCGAAGATGGGCCGCTCGCCGCGGTAATGCTGCAGCTTGGGCACGGCCGCCGGCATGTATTCCTGGCCGAAGGTCATGAGCAGGGCGAACTGCTCCTTGGAGTCGATGCGGATGCTCTGCGTGCCCTCGCCCACCAGATCGCGCAGCACGCGCTGAAGCAGGTTCAGGTCCTGGTGCAGCAGCGACATGGGCGGCAGGCGCACCGAGGCGTCCTTGATGCGGCTCCAGGTCTTGCGCAGGTAGCGGATGTCGTCGGCCAGCTCGGCGTCGCTGGAGTCCTCGCCATTGGTGCGCAGGATGAAGCCGCCGCCCCCGCCGGTTTCCTTGGTGCCCACCAGGCCCTGCAGGCGGGCGCGCAGCGCGTCGCGCTCGCCCTGCGGGATTTTCTGCGAGATGCCGATATGGTCGTCCTGGGGCAGCAGCACCAGCAATCGCCCCGCAATGCTGATCTGCGTGGACAGGCGCGCACCCTTGGTGCCGATCGGGTCCTTGATGACCTGCACCATGATGGTCTGGCCTTCGAAAACCTGCTTTTCAATGGGCACGACAGGCATGTCCTTGCGCGCGAACATGGGGGCCTCGCCCCCTTCCTGCCGCTGCCAGACATCGGCCACGTGCAGGAAGGCCGCGCGCTCCAGGCCGATGTCGATGAAGGCCGACTGCATACCCGGCAGCACGCGCGAGACCTTGCCCAGATAGACGTTGCCAACCAGGCCGCGCTCCAGCGGGCGCTCCATGTGCAGCTCCTGGACGGCGCCGTTCTCGATGATGGCCACGCGCGTTTCCTGTGGCGACCAATTGATCAGAATGTCTTGCTGCATGCTGTGCCTGTGGTGTGCTTTGTCGTTTGTATTTCTCGGCCATGGCGGCCCGGCAATCATTGCGCCGGTGGCCGCTTGCCACTATCTTGCCGCGCCATCCGCTGCCATCGGCGGTCTGCGCATGCCTGCACGCCCCTGCGGGCCCAGGTCGGGGAGCCGGCCTACAGTGCCCAGCCCAGCTCGCGCAGCAGCGCCGCCGTCTCGAACAGCGGCAGGCCCATGATGCCCGAGTAGCTGCCGTGCAGCCACTGCACATGGGCCGCCGCGCGGCCCTGTATGCCATAGGCGCCGGCCTTGCCCATGGGCTCGCCCGAGGCCACATACGCGTCGATCTGCTGCGCGCTCATGGCCGAGAAGCAGACCTGGGACACCGACAGCGCAGCCAGGCGCCGCGTGCCGTGCTGTATGGCGACGGCGGTCAGCACCTCGTGCTCGCGGCCCGCAAGCGCGGTCAGCATGCGGCGGGCATCGTCGGCATCGGCAGGCTTGCCAAGAATGCGGCCATCCAGCGCCACCGTGGTGTCCGAGCACAGCACGGGCGCCACCGCCAGGGCGCGGCGCGCATGGCGGGCCACGGCGGCATCGAGCTTGAGCGCGGTGACGCGCTGCACATAGTCGCGCGCTGCCTCATCGGCCAGTTCGGCCTCTATGGCCTCGGCATCTTCGGCAATGTCGCCCTCAGCGTTGGGCAGCAAAAGCTCATGGGCCACACCCAGCTGCTCCAGCAGCTGGCGGCGGCGGGGGCTCTGGGAGGCAAGGTAGATGAATGGCGGCATGATAAGAATGAGAAATGCCTTCAGCCCTTTGTTGCAAAGCGCTGAAGGCTATCAAAATCATAGTATCACGAGATCCTCGGATCCGCGTGACAGGGCCGCTGGCAGAGCCTGGGAGCCGGGACAGGCCCTATTCCCGGTGGTAGGGATGGCCGGCGTTGACCGACCAGGCACGGTACAGCTGCTCGATGAGCAGCACCCGCACCATGGCATGCGGCAGGGTCAGGTCCGACAGGCGGATGCGCTCGTGCGCAGCCTGCCTGAAGGCGGGGTCCAGTCCGTCCGGGCCGCCGATGATCAGGGCCACGTCGTCGCCCTCCAGCTGCCAGCCCTGCAGGCGCTGGGCCAGTGCCTTGGTCGTCAGATTGGTGCCGCGCTCATCGAGCACGACGATGCGCGTGCCACGCGGAATGGCGGCTTCGATGCGCTTGCGCTCGGCCGCGTACAGGGTCTCTACCGTCTTGGAGCCGCGCGGCTCGGTCTTGACGGCCTTGAGCTCCACTTTGAGCTCCGGGGGAAAGCGCTTGGCATAGTCGTCGTAGGCCGTCTGTGCCCAGTCGGGCACATGCTGGCCCACGGCCACGATCAACAGCTTCATGCAGCGTCAGTCCCGAACCGTTCAGGCCTTGGCGCGGGGAGCGCGCTTGGCGGCCGGCTTTGCAGCAGCACCTGCCTTGGGCTTGGCGGGAGCGCGGTTGACCACCACGGTCTTGATGGCCTTGGGCGCTGCCGTCTTGCGGGCCGGCGCCTTGGCGGCGGCCGACTTCACGGCGGCGGACTTGGGAGCGGCCGACTTTGCAGCAGCCGTACGGGATGCGGCCGGCTTGGCAGCTGCGGAACGGGGCGCAGCGGCCTTTGCAGGAGCTGCCTTCTTGGCAGCGGGCTTCTTGCCTGCGGCGGGTGCGGCGGCAGAAGCGGCCTTCTTGGCAGCAGGCTTGGCGGCCGTTGCAGCAGCCTTCTTGGAAGCGGCCTTCTTGGCCTTTTCCTCGGCCTTGTCGGTGGCGGCCGAGCGCGTGGGCTTGGGAGCACCCAGCTTCAGGCGCACAGGCGTCTCGCCCCAGATCTCTTCCAGCCGGTAGTACTGGCGGATGGCTGGCTGCATCACATGGACCACGGCCTGGCCGCAGTCCACGATGATCCACTCGCCGTTTTCTTCGCCTTCCTGGCGTGGCACGGGAAAACCGGCCTGCTTGACGGCGTCGCGCACGCTGGATGCCAGCGCCTTGGTCTGGCGGTTGGAGGTGCCCGCAGCCACGATCACGCGCTCGAACAGCGGCGAGAGCTTTTCGGTATTGAAGACCTGGATGTCTTGGGCCTTGACGTTTTCGAGGCCGTCAACAATGGCGCGTTGCAGCTTGGTCACGTCGCGCTTGGCTGCGGAATCCGATTTGGTGGAAGTGGTCATCAGGCGGTGATCAGTGGAATAGAAATGGGATCAATATAGCGCGAGCGCCGTGCGGCCCGTAGAGGGCTTGGCTGTAGCGGCGCTCCAAAATGCATGGAGTTCGCCCACAGATCGCCGGAAGATTTCGCGCCGAAGAAAGTGGAGAACGCAGCCAACGCTGCGCCTCAAGCTATTGAAATTATAGTTTTGCCGCCTATTCCCTTGCACGCGCGGATTTCGCCACGCGGCCGGAGATGGCGGCAATGGAACTCAAAGCCAGTCGCGACGCACCAGGAATTGCTCCAGCAGCGCCCGCTCGGGCGTGCCGGGCGCGTCCTCGCGCTGGTAGCTCCAGCTCGCATGCGGGGGCATGGACAGCAAGATGGATTCCGTGCGCCCGCCGGACTGCAGGCCGAAGTGCGTGCCCCGGTCCCAGACCAGGTTGAACTCCACGTAGCGGCCGCGGCGGTAGCGCTGGAAATCGACCTGCTGCTGGCCGTAGTCCATGGCCTGGCGGCGCTCGACGATGGGCAGGTAGGACTCCAGAAAGGAATCTCCCACCGAACGCAGCATGTCGAAGCTTCGCGCCTGGCCCAGCTCAGAGAAGTCGTCGAAGAAGATGCCGCCGACGCCGCGCTGCTCGTTGCGGTGCTTCAGGCAGAAATATTCGTCGCACCAGGTCTTGAAACGCGGGTAGAGCGTGTCGCCAAAAGGCGCCAGCGCATCGCGGCAGACGCGGTGAAAGTGCTGTGCATCTTCCTCGAAGCCGTAGACCGGTGTCAGGTCCATGCCGCCGCCGAACCAGCAGGTGGGCTCGTTGCCCGGATGCCCTGCCGCACCTGAGCCCGCCGCACCTGAGCCGGCCGCAATCATTCGCACATTCATGTGTACCGTAGGCACAAAAGGATTGCGCGGGTGGAAGACCAGGGACACGCCCATGGCCTCGAAAGGCGCACCCGCCAGTTCAGGCCGGTGCTGCGTGGCCGAGGGCGGCAGCTGCGGCCCGCGCACATGCGAGAAGCCGCAGCCCGCGCGCTCGAACACGCGGCCGCCCTCCATGATGCGGGTGATGCCATCGCCCTGCAGGCGCTCGCCGGGGCCCTTGCTCCAGGCGTCGGACAGAAAGCGTGCACCGCCCTCGCCTTCCACCTGCTCCAGCGCCTGCGTGATGCGGGCCTGCAGGCCCGTCAGGTACTCGCGCACCTGGGCCACGGGCAGCGCCTGCCCGGTCGATTGCTCTGCCATGGACTCAGTTCTTCACAGCACGGAAGCCGATGTCGCGGCGGTACTGGGCACCATCGAAATGGATGCCGCGCGCCACGTCATAGACTTTTTGCTGGGCCTGCTTGACGCTGTCGGCCAGCACGGTGACGCACAGCACGCGGCCACCGCTGGTGACGGGCACGTCGTCCTTGAGCTGGGTGCCGGCATGGAAGACCATGGCGTCGGCGGCGTCCTGCGGCAGCCCGCTGATGGCATCGCCCTTGCGCGGGTCCTCGGGGTAGCCGGCCGCAGCCATGACCACGCCCAGCGCCGTGCGGCGGTCCCATTGCAGCTCGACCTGGTCGAGCTTGGCATCGGTGGCCGCCAGCATGACGTCCACCAGATCGCTCTTGAGGCGCATCATGATGGGCTGGGTCTCGGGGTCGCCCATGCGGCAGTTGAACTCCAGCGTCTTGGGATGGCCGGATGCATCGATCATCAGGCCCGCATAGAGGAAGCCGGTGTAGGGAATGCCGTCCTTTTCCATGCCGCGGATGGTCGGCAGGATGATCTCGCGCATGGCGCGGGCATGCACGTCGGCCGTGACCACGGGCGCGGGCGAGTAGGCGCCCATGCCGCCCGTGTTCGGGCCCTGGTCGCCGTCCTTCAGGCGCTTGTGGTCCTGGCTGGTTGCCAGGGCCAGGACGTTCTTGCCGTCGCACAGCACGATGAAGCTGGCTTCCTCGCCGGCGAGGAATTCCTCGATCACCACGCGGGCGCCGCCGTCGTTGTGGGCCACGCCGTACTTGTTGTCCACGAGCATGAAGTCCACGGCGTCGTGGGCTTCCTGCAGCGTTGTAGCAACGACCACGCCCTTGCCTGCGGCCAGGCCGTCGGCCTTGACCACGATGGGCGCACCCAGGCGGTCCACGTAGGCATGGGCCGCCACCGGGTCGGTGAAGGTTTCATAGAGCGCCGTGGGGATGCCGTGGCGCGCCATGAAGTCCTTGGAGAAGGCCTTGGAGCTTTCCAGCTGGGCGGCCGCCTTGGAGGGGCCGAAGATGCGCAGGCCGTGGGCGCGAAACTCATCGACCACGCCGGCAGCCAGCGGAGCCTCGGGGCCGACCACGGTCAGCGCGACCTTCTCGGCCTGCGCCCACTCGCGCAGCGCCTGCGGGTCGGTGATGTTGAGGTTTTCCACCTTGCCGCCGGCCAGGCCCGTGCCACCGTTGCCGGGGGCCACATAGACCTTGGTCGATTTCGGCGATTCAGCCAGTTTCCACGCCAGGGCGTGCTCGCGGCCTCCGCCACCAATCACAAGAATTTTCATAGTTCAGCGTTGTGGTAGACGTCCTGTACGTCATCCAGGTCTTCGATCATGTCCAGCAGCTTTTGCATGCGGGCTGCGTCATCGCCTTGCAGGGCGATGGTGTTTTCCGGGCGCATGGTGACTTCAGCCACCTCCGGCGTCAGGCCCTTGGCCTGCAGCGCGTCGCGCACGGTTTCGAACTCTGCGGGTGCGGTCAGCACCTCGATGGCTCCCTCGTCATCGGTGATCACGTCCTCGGCGCCGGCCTCCAGAGCCACCTCCATGATCTGGTCCTCGTCGCTTCCGGGAGCGAAGATCAGTTGTCCGACATGCTTGAACTGGAAGGACACGGAACCTTCCGTGCCCATGTTGCCACCGTACTTGCTGAAGGCGTGACGCACATCCGCCACAGTGCGCACGCGATTGTCGGTCATGGTGTCCACGATGATGGCCGCACCGCCAATGCCGTAGCCTTCATAGCGGATTTCCTCGTAGGTCACGCCTTCGAGGTTGCCCGTGGCCTTGTCGATGTTGCGCTTGATGTTGTCGGCCGGCATATTGGCCGCCTTGGCCTTTTCCACCGCCAGGCGCAGGCGCGGGTTGGCGCTGAGATCGCCCCCTCCCGTGCGTGCCGCCACCATGATTTCACGGATGATGCGGGTCCAGACCTTGCCACGCTTTTCGTCCTGGCGGCCTTTGCGGTGCTGGATATTGGCCCATTTACTGTGTCCTGCCACAGGCTGTCCTTTGATATTGATTTAACCTTGCGGCTGGGATTTTACTTTTGACCGCATGCTCCCCCGAGGAAACCCGAAATGGCCGCTCCACTTCTGATCGCCCGCCACTCTGCCACAGAATGCCTGCTGCTGCCCGCACTGGCCAATCGACATGGCCTGATCACGGGCGCCACCGGCACCGGCAAGACCGTGACGCTGCAGAAAATGGCCGAGGGATTCTCCGAGATCGGCGTGCCGGTGTTCATGGCCGACATCAAGGGAGACCTGTCCGGCATCAGCCAGGCTGGCAGCACGGGCGCCAAGATGGCGGCCTCCCTGCAGGAGCGCGGCATCGAGATTCCCCAGCCCCTGGCCTGCCCCACCACGCTGTGGGACGTGTTCGGCGAGCTGGGCCACCCGGTGCGGGCCACGGTCTCAGACATGGGTCCGCTGCTGATCGGCCGCATGCTGGCCCTGAACGACACGCAGATGGGCGTGCTCAACCTGGTCTTCAAGATTGCCGACGACAACGGCCTGCTGCTGCTGGACCTCAAGGACCTGCGCGCCATGCTCCAGCATGTGGGCGACAACGCCAAGCAGTTCACCACCGAGTACGGCAACATCAGCGCGGCCAGCGTGGGCGCCATACAGCGCGGGCTGGTCGCCATCGAGTCGCAGGGCGGTGACAAGTTCTTTGGCGAGCCCATGCTCGACATCAACGACCTGATGCAGACCGATGCCGGCGGCAAGGGCGTGGTCAACATCCTGGCCGCCGAGAAGCTGATGAATTCGCCGCGCCTGTACTCCACCTTCCTGCTGTGGATGCTGTCCGAGCTGTTCGAGCGCCTGCCCGAGATCGGCGACCCCGACAAGCCCAAGCTGGTCTTCTTCTTCGACGAGGCCCACCTGCTGTTCAACGACGCCCCCAAGGTGCTGCTCGAACGCATCGAACTGGTGGTGCGCCTGGTGCGCTCCAAGGGCGTGGGCGTGTATTTCGTCACGCAAAACCCCATGGACGTGCCCGACACCGTGCTGGCCCAGTTGGGCAACCGCGTGCAGCATGCGCTGCGCGCCTTCACGCCGCGCGACCAGAAGGCCGTCAAGGCCACGGCCACCACCATGCGGCCCAAGCCCGGCCTGGATATCGAGGCCGCCATCACCGAGCTGGCCGTGGGCGAGGCCCTGGTGAGCTTCCTCGACGACAAGGGACGCCCCGGCATCACCGAGCGTGCCTACGTGATCCCGCCCGGCAGCCAGATCGGCCCCATCAACGAGGAGCAGCGCAAGACCCTGCTGGCACAGTCGCTGGTGGCCGGCGTCTATGAAAAGGCGGTGGACCGCGAGTCGGCCTACGAGGTGCTGCGCGGCCGCACGGCAGCGGCCGGCGACGGCGCAGCGCCAACCGGCACGGGCCCGGCCGGTGCTGCGCCCGCGGCAAGCGAAGGTGGCGCCATGATGGACGGGCTCAAGGACCTGCTGTTCGGCACCACCGGCCCGCGCGGCGGCAAGCACGACGGCCTGGTGCAGACCATGGCCAAGTCCACCATGCGCACCATGGGCAATTCGCTGGGCAAGGAGATCCTGCGCGGCGTGCTCGGCGGCATCCTGGGCAACAAGAAGCGCTGAAGCGCTGGCACACCGGTCCTGCGCCGCATCAAACACCATAGCACCCAGCCGTTGCCATGCAACGGCTGGCGCATTTCAGGGCTCTGAAAGCCCGCGCATGCGGCTATGATCGAAAGCGCCTCCATCCACTTTGCGGAACCGCACGCCATGACGACGAACAGCCCTCCCTCGCTGCCCACCTATGACGATGTCGCCGCCGCCGCTCGCCGGCTGGAAGGCGTGGCCCACCGCACACCCATACTGCGCAGCCGCACCGCCGACGAGCTGCTGGGCGCCCAGCTGTTCTTCAAGTGCGAGAACCTGCAGCGCACGGGCGCCTTCAAGATACGCGGCGCCTACAACGCGCTGTCGCAGTTCACGCCCGAGCAGCGCAAGCGCGGCGCACTGGCCTTCTCCTCGGGCAACCATGCCCAGGCCGTGGCCCTGGCCGCGCAGATGCTGGACATGCCCGCGCTCATCGTCATGCCCGAGGATGCCCCCGCCTCCAAGATGGCGGCCACGCGCTCCTACGGCGCCCAGGTGGTGACCTATGACCGCTTCACCGAGGACCGCGAGGCCATCTCCCGCCGCCTGGCCGACGAGCGCGGCATGACGCTGATCCCGCCGTTCAACCACCGCGACGTGATCGCTGGCCAGGGCACGGCGGCCAAGGAACTGTTCGAAGAGGTGCCCGACCTGGACTACCTGTTCGTCTGCCTGGGCGGCGGCGGACTGCTGTCGGGCAGCCTGCTGGCGGCCGGGCAACTGGCGCCGCGCTGCAAGGTCTACGGCGTCGAGCCCCAGGCCGGCGACGATGCCCGCCAGTCGCTGCGGGCAGGCCAGATCGTGCAGATCCCCACGCCCCACACCATTGCCGACGGTGCCCAGACCCAGTCCATCGGAGATATCACATTCGCCATCATCCGCGAGCATGTGGAAGATATCCTGGCCGTGGCGGACGAGCATCTGGTGCAGGCCATGCGCTTTTACGCGGAACGCAAGAAAATCGTGGTCGAACCCACGGGAGCGCTCTCGCTGGCGGGCGCCCTGCATGGCGGGGTTGCGCTGTCGGGCGCGCGCGTGGGCATTCTGATCAGCGGCGGCAATGTGGACCTGGCGCGCTACGCACGCTTTCTGCACGACTGAACCGCCCCCTGGCGCCGGCCGCAAATGCCGGCGCCCCTTTTTTCCAGAAGAAAACCATGAGTACTCTGCACCTGATCGACCACCCGCTGGTCCAACACAAGCTCACGCTGATGCGCCGCAAGGAAGCCAGCACCAACAGCTTTCGCCGCATGCTGGGCGAGCTGTCCACGCTGATGGCCTACGAGATCACGCGCGACATGCCGCTGCAGGACATCGAGATCGAAACCCCGCTGGAGACCATGACCGGCAAGGTCATCGACGGCAAGAAGCTGGTGCTGGTGTCCATCCTGCGCGCTGGCAACGGTTTCCTCGACGGCATGCTCAACGTCGTGCCCGGTGCGCGCATCGGCCACATCGGCCTGTACCGCGACCCCGAGACGCTGCAGCCCGTCGAGTACTACTTCAAGATGCCCTCCGAGATGGAAGAGCGCGACGTGCTGGTCGTCGATCCCATGCTGGCCACGGGCAATTCGGCCGCCGCCGCCGTGGCGCGCCTGAAGCAGCTGAACCCGAAGTCCATCAAGTTCATGTGCCTGCTGGCCGCGCCCGAAGGCGTGGCCACCATGCAAAAGGCCCACCCCGACGTGGACATCTACACGGCCGCCGTGGACCGCCAGTTGGACGCGCACGGCTACATCCTGCCGGGCCTGGGCGACGCGGGCGACCGCATCTTCGGCACCAAGTAGGCCTGGTGCACGCACCCACAAAAAAGCCGCACATCGTGCGGCTTTTTTGCTGGGGAGCGGGGGGCAGCGGGATCAATCCACCAGCCCCGCGTAGACGTGCTGCACGTCGTCATCGTTCTCGATGCCGGCCAGGAAGTCCTGCACTTCCTCCTGCTGCTCGGCCGACAGGCTGGCCATGCTGACCGGCGTCTTGGCCTTGTAGCCCAGCTTGGCCGACAGCACCTTGAAGCCCTGGGCCGGCAGCGCCTTGCTCACGGTATCGAGGTCCGTCGGGTCGGTGATGAACAGCGTCGTGCCCTCTTCCTCGCCGGGCTCGAAGTCCTGTGCGCCGGCCTCGATGGCGGCCAGCTCGGCATCGGCACCGCCTTCGGGCTCGCCCTCGATCATGCCCACATGGTCGAAGTCCCAGGCCACGGCCGTCATCTGGCCCTTGCGGAAGCACACGCGCATGTTGGGCGCCGTGCGGTTCACGTTGTCGGTCAGGCACTCGATCATCACGGGCACGCGGTTGGGGCCGTAGCCTTCATAGACCACGCGTTCGTAGTTGACGGCATCGGCACCCACGCCCGAGCCCTTCTTGATCGCACGCTCGAGCGTGTCCTTGGGCATGGAGGCCTTGCGGGCGGCTTCCACGGCCATGCGCAGGCGCGAGTTGCCTGCCGGATCGGCGCCGGCGCGCGCCGCGACGATGATTTCCTTGGCCAGCTTGCCAAACAGCTTTCCCTTGGCATCGGCGACCAGCGCCTTGCCCTTTGCTTTCCATTGCGCGCCCATGGCTGCTTTTCCCTTGCGGATTCTCTGGTGGGTAGGAGGCGCCGCCGACCGCCCCACGCAGGGACCCGGCCCGGCGCCGAAAGAGCGCTGTTTATACACCCGCGCAAGTGGCTGCGCGGGCTTTTTGCGCAGTGGTTGACAGGGCGCCGCTGGCTCTGGCCGCGTCGTGCATGATGTTTGCCAGATCAAAGCCGGCCGACTGCGATACAGCGCAGTCGGCCGGGCCGCATGCGCATCGTGCACGGTGACGGGCGCCTCGCGCCGGCACCGGCTGGCCTGCCCCCTGTGGACAGGCAAGGTGACCGCCAGCGAGCAGGTGCTGACGCGCCTGGGCCAGCGCGTGCGTGATGTGCGCCAGGGACCGGACGGCTGGCTTTACCTGCTGACGGATGCCCAGGACGGGCAGTTGCTGCGCGTCACCGCCACGCCCTGAGCCCCGTCACGCGCAGCGGCTCACTGCACGGTGATGCCGTTGGCCTTGACCACGGCATCCCAGCGCTTGCGCTCGGCCGCCACGAAGCCCGTGAAGGCGGCGGAGGAACTGCCCACGGGCGTCAGGCCCAGCTTTTCAAGGCTGGCGCGCGTGGCCGGCAAGGCCAGTGCCTTTTGCACCAGGTCCTGCAGCTTCTGCACGGTGTCGGGCGCCGTACCCGCAGGCAGGAAGAAGCCGTTCCACTCCGTGACCTCGAAGCCCTTGATGCCGCTTTCCGCCACCGTGGGCACGTCGGGCAGGTCGGGCATGCGCTTGGCCGAGGACACGGCCAGCGCCTTGAGCTTGCCGCCCTTGACGTAGTTGATGCTGGAGGCTGCGTTGGCAAAGTACACATCGACCTGGCCGCCCATGACATCGACGATGGCGGGAGCCCCGCCCTTGTAGGGAACGTGGACGGCATCGAACTTGGCGTCTGCCTTGAGTAGTTCCGTCGCCATCTGGGCCAGGCTGCCCGGACCGTAGGAGGCATAGGTGAGCCTGCCGGGCTTTTGCCGCGCGGCATTCATGAAGTCGGCCAGGCTGTTGTAGGGCGAGGACGGCGCGGCCACGAGGATGTTGGGCACGCTGATGGCCTGGGACACGGCAATGAAGTCCTTGGCCGGGTCATAGGGCAGCTTGCGCAACGCGGGGTTGATGGCGAAGGACGATGCGTCATACAGCACCGTATAGCCATCGGCCTTGGCGCGCGCCACGAGGGCGGCACCGATGGCGCCGCTGGCGCCGGCCTTGTTGTCCACCACCACGGTCTGGCCCGAGACCTCGCCCAGCGCCTTTGCGATGATGCGCGCCGCATTGTCCGCACCGCCGCCGGCCGAGAACGGCACGACGACCGTGATGGCCTGCGCGGCCGGATAGTCGGCCGCATGCAGCGTGCCCTGGAACAGGCCCAGCCCCGCCCCCATACCCAAGGCCAGCACCGTCATGGCGGGCCGCAGTGTCTTGATTTTCTTCACGTTTCTGTCTCCTGTTGCTCAATGGTGAAAACCTGGGCTGCGAGGCTTGCGTGCCCCGCGCCCTCAATCGAATCCGTACAGCTCGGCGGCGTTGTCCACCAGCACGCGGGCGCGCAGCGCCGCATCGGGAATCCAGCGCGACAGCAGCGCCAGCAGCAGGGGGGTCTGCGGCGGATGGGCAACTTCGGTGACATGGGGCCAGTCGCTGCCCCAGACCAGGCGCTGCGGGGCCTCGGACACCCAGGCCTGCGCCAGCGCGTCGCAGTCGGCATAGCCTGCGGCCAGGCCCGCCCGGCTGTTCAGATACGGGCCCGAGAGCTTGACCCAGGCCCTGCCCTGCTGCACCAGCCCACGGACCACGCCGAAGGCGGACTGGTGCACGCCAGCGCCGTCAGCACTGTCAGCGAGCCGCGCCATGTGGTCGAACACCAGGGTGCATGGCAGCCGCTGCAGCAGCGCCGCATGGGCCTCGATCTGGCTGGCCAGCCAGTGCAGCTGCACATGCCAGCCCAGCGCGGCAATGCGCTCGGCCAATGGCTCCAGCATGTCCAGCCGCACGGCTGCGTCGTGCTCGGTGTGCAGCGAAAAGCGGATGCCGCGAATGCCGCCGTCATGCAGCGCCTGCAACTGTGCGTCCGTGATATCGGGGTGCACCACGGCAATGCCGCGCGTGCTTGCTGCGCCCAGCGACTGGATGGCGTGCAGCGTGGCCCGGTTGTCCGTGCCATGCGCACGCGGCTGGACGATGACGGCCCGCTCCAGCCCCATGGCGCCGCGCAGCTGCGCATAGTCGGCAGCCGTGGCATGGGCACCAAAACGCGTATCAAAACACGTACCAAAGCGCGGATCGAAGACGTGCAGATGGGCGTCGCAGGCGCCAGCGGGCAGTGCCTGCATCAGCAGCCCTCTTGCGCGGCGGCCTTCAGCGCCTCGGTATGCTGGCCCAGCGTGGGCGCGGCAAAGGCCGGCGGGCCGGGCGTGCGGTCGAACTCCACGGCGCCGGCAAAGCCCCTGTAGCTGCCCAGGGTCGGGTGCTCGAAGCGGGTGACCATGCCCTCGGCCTGCACCTGCGGGTCGTCGAACATGTCTTCCACCGTGCGGGCCGCCGCGCAGGGCACTTCCTCGCCAAATAAGGCCTCCCATTCCAGTGCGCTGCGCCCCGCCAGCGCCTGGCGCAGCAGCGGCACCAGCACGTCGCGGTGCTGGGCGCGCTTGCGCACGGAGTCGTAGCGCTCGTCGCTGGCCACCTCGGGCAGATCCAGCTTGCGGCACAGCGCCGCCCAGAAATGCGCGGTGTTGGCCGAAATGTAGAGATATCCTTCGCGCGTCGGGTGGATGCCCGTGATGCCGCCCGAGCGCATGTCGCGCCCCACCTCGCGCGGCTCGCCCTCGGCCCAGACCATGCGTGCGGATTGCATGGTCAGCGCCGCGCGCAGCAGGGACACGCCCACATGCTGGCCCAGCCCGCTTTTCTCGCGCTCGTACAGCGCCGACGACACGCCGCCCGCCACCAGGGCCGAGGCGTAGTAGTCCACCACGGAGCCGTAGAGAATCTCGGGTGGCCCGCCTGCCTTGCCCTGCATGGCGCACATGCCGGTCATGGTCTGCAGCACCTGGTCGTAGCCCGCCTTGGCCTTGAGCGGCCCGCGGCTGCCATAGCCGGTGACGCTGCAATAGATGAGGCGTGGGTTGATGGCGGCCAGTTGCGCAAAACCGATGCCCAGCCGCTCGGGCACGCCGGGCCGGAAGTTGTGGACCAGCACATCGGCCTCGCGCACCAGGCGCAGCAGCACGGCGTGGTCGGCCTCGTTCTTCAGGTCCAGCACCATGCCCCACTTGCTGCGGTTCACGCCCAGGAAGGCGCGGCTTTCAGCTTCCAGCGTGGAGGGGTATTTGCGCAGGTTGTCGCCCACGGGCGGCTCGACCTTGATCACCTCGGCGCCCTGGTCCGCCAGCAGCGAGCAGCCATAAGGCCCCGCGATATAGGCGCTCAGATCCAGCACGCGCACACCGCTGAGCGGGCCTTTCGGTCCCTGGCGTTCACCGGGCACAAAACTCATTCGTTTCTCCTGATAGGGAAGCGGGAAGGCCTGGGGCACTTCCCGCCAGCGGCCGGGTTCAATCGGCCTGGATATTGCGGTCCTTGGCGAGCTGCTTCCAGCGCGCCACGTCGCTGCGGATCACCTGTGCGAACTGCTGCGGCGTCACGGGGTTGGCAATGGCGCCTTCGCGCAGGAAGCTGGCCTGGATGGTCGGCTTGGCCAGCACCTGGTTCACGGCCTGGTTGAGGCGGTCCACGATGTCGGCGGGCGTGCCCGCAGGCGCCAGCAGCCCCCACCACAGATCGAATTCGTAGCCCGGGATGGCCGTTGCCATGGGCGTCAGGTCCGGCGCAATGGGGCTGGGCTTGAGGCTGGTGATGCCGATGGCGCGCAGCTTGCCGTTGCGCACCATGGGCAGGATGGACGGGCCGCTGGAGACCAGCATCTGCACCTGGTTGCCGATCACGTCGGTCACGGCCGGACCCTGGCCCTTGTAGGGCACATGCATGATGTCCATGCCCGGCACCATGGAGCGCATCATCTCGGTCGCGAAGTGGTTGATGCTGCCGGTGCCCGAGGTGGCGTAGTTGAACTGGCCCGGGCTGGCCTTGATGGCGCGCACCAGATCCTGCGGCGTCCTGGCCGGGAATTCGTTGTTCACGGCCACCACCAGCGGGCCCTTGGCAAACATGGCCACGGGCGCCAGGTCCTTGACGGGGTCGAAGGGCATCTTGGCCTGCACCGCAGCATTCGTGGTCATGCTGGACGAGACCGCCACCAGCGTGTAGCCGTCCGCCGTCGCCTTGGCCACCGAGGCCGTGCCGGTGTTGCCGCTGGCGCCGGGCCGGTTGTCCACGATCACGGTCTGCTTGAGCAGATCGCCCATTTCCTTGGCCACCTGGCGTGCGAACACGTCGTTGGAGCCACCGGGCGGATAGGGAACCACCATGGTGATGGCCTTGGACGGGAAGGCGCCCTGCGCCATCAATCCCGGCGAAGCCAGCCCGGCCAGCGTGGCCACCGTTGTGGCGGCGGCCAGCGCCACCAGCCTGCGCCGCGCGCGGCAATGGGAAATGCTCATGTCTTTGTCTCCTGTACTGTTTCTTGTCATGGGGATGCCCGGCATGCGGGATGCCGGGGCACCGGATTGCCGGCCGCCCGTTCAGACCGCCAGCAGCCCCTGTGCATGCGCCGCAGCCACGATGGCCTGGGCACGCAGCACAAAGGGCTTGTCCACCATCTTTCCGTCCACCACATAGGCGCCCAGGGCGTTGGCATCTGCCTGGCGGGCCGCCTCCACCACCTTCAGGGCGTGCCCGATTTCCTGCTCGGTGGGCTGGTAGACCGCATTGGCCAGGGCGATCTGGCTGGGGTGTATGCAGGTCTTGCCCAGAAAGCCCAGGCCGCGCGACAGGCGGGCCTCGGCGCTGAAGCCCTCGCTGTCGCGGATGTCGGCAAAGGCGCCGTCGTAGGCGTAGACGCCGGCCTCGGCGGCGGCCATGCGCACGGCAAACAGCGCCTGGGCAATGGCGGCGGGCTCGCGCCGGTTCACGCCAAAGGGCTCGAACAGATCGCCCAGCCCCATCTGCAGGCCGGCCACGCTGGCATGGGCGCTGGCCAGCTCGGCAGCGCAGCGCAGGGCGCGGGGTGTTTCTATGTTGAGCAGCAGGCCAGGCGCCTGGGCCACGCCGTTGGCATCTGCCGCCTCGGCAATGCGCTGTGCGGCCTCGCGCACCTGTTGCACGGTCTCGGGCTTGGGCAGGTTGATGAGGTGCACGCCGTCGCGCACCATCTCGGCGATGTCGGCGCCGAAATGCGGCGTATCCATGGCGTTGACGCGCACGATCAGCGTCTTGCCATGGCCCCGGCTTTCAGGGCTGAGCAGGAAGCTGCGCAGCAGGCCGCGCGCCTCGTCCTTGCGGGCCTCGGCCACCGCGTCCTCCAGGTCGAAGGACAGCGCGTCGGCTTCGCCGGCCAGGGCCTTGGCGAACAGCTCGGGACGCGATGCGGGAACAAACAGTTTGCTTCTCATGCACCGCATTGTGGGTGGCAGAAAGCCAAGAGAAACACAGGTAATATTTGTTCAAACCACACAAATTCTTTGTTTATGGAAACCAGCTACCTGCACAGCTTCCTGCTCGTGGTCGAGACGGGCTCCATGGCCGAGGCCGCGCGGCGCCTGAACATCACGGCCGCCGCCGTGGCCCAGCAGATCCGCATCCTGGAGCGCGAGTTCGACGCCCCCCTGCTGGCCCGCGCAGGCCGCACCGTGCTGCCCACCCCAGCCGGCCACCGGCTGTCGCAATCGGCCCCGCTGCTGCTGCGCGAGTTGGCCAACGCCAAGACCCATGTCAACCATGAGGGCGCCGACGGCGAGCTGGTGATAGGCACCATCAACACGGCCCTGCACAGCCTGCTGCCCGACATCCTGGCGGGCTTTGTGAAGAAGTGCCCGCAGACCAAGGTCTTCCTGCGCTCGGCCACCACGCGCGAGCTGTACCAGGCGGTGCAGCAGGGCGAGCTGGATGCCGCTGTCTGCCTGCACCCCTCGTTCGCCCTGGCCAAGACCTTCGACTGGACACTGCTGCGCGAGGAGCCGCTGGTGCTTCTGGTGCCGCACCAGCTGGCGCACCTGGACCCGCACACGCTGCTGCGCACCCAGCCGCTGATCCGCTATGACCGCAGCCTCGGCGGTGGGCAAATGGTGGAGCGCTACCTGCGCGCCGCGCAGATCGCGCCGCAGGAACGCTTTGAACTGAGCTCGCTGGTAGCCATTGCCATGATGGTGGAGCGCGGCCTGGGCGTTTCGCTGGTGCCCGACACGGCACTGAACCTGCCCGATGGCCAGGGCGTGGTGCGCCTGGCCCTGCCCGAGGAATCGCAGTCGCGGCGCTTTGGCGTGATGTGGCTGCGCTCGTCGGCACGGCTGCCGCTGATCCACAGGCTGGTGGACTGCGCACGCACCGTGGTCAAGCAGCGCGGCGGCCCGCGCGCTGCCGCACGCGCAGCAACCAGGACACCGTAGCCCGCGCCGTCAGGACTCCGCCACGGCCGCCGTGGCAACCAAATCCTGGAACCTGCGCAGCACGGCCGACGCATCGCCCACGCGCGTGGCCAGATGCAGGGGAGCGGCCAACCCGGGGCAATGGGACAGCCCACGGTAGACAATGCCGTCGCTGCGCAGGCGCTGCATGGAGGCCGGCACGATGGACAGCCCCAGCCCTGCCGAGACCAGGCTCAGCGTGGCCGTCATGCGCGGCGCCTCCTGCACCACGCGCGGGCTGAAGCCCGCCTCCAGGCAGGCCTTGAGAATGGCGTCGTACAGGCCTTGCCCTACCCTGCGCCGGTACAGCACGAAATCCTCCGAGGCGAGCTGCGGCAAAGGCACGGGCCGGCGCAATGGGCGTGCCAGCGCATGCCCTGCAGGCAGGGCCAGCAGCATGGGCTCCTCCAGAATCGGCACGGCCTGCAGCCCCTGGCTGCCATGCAGGGGCGAGCGCACAAAGGCCGCGTCCAGCCGCTCGTGCAGCAATGCATCCATGAGTTCACCCGTGCCCGCCTCCTCCAGCGCCACGGCCACGCCGGGCACCTGCTGGCGGAACATGCGCAGCACGCCGGGCACGAAGGGATGCAGCGCGGCAGAGCTGGTGAAGCCCACGGCCAGCCGGCCCGTTTCGCCCCGGGCGGCGCGGCGCACCACCTCGGCCAGCACGTCACAGCGCTCCAGCAGCGCCTTGGACTCTTCCAGCAGCGCCAGCCCCGCCGCCGTGGGCCGCACGCCGCGCGGCAGGCGCTGCACCAGCTCCACGCCCAATTCGTGCTCCAGGCCCTGCAGCAACCGCGTCAGCGGCGGCTGCTGCATGCCCAGGCGCTCGGCCGCACGCGTGATGTGGCCTTCCTCAGCGATGGCGACAAAGGCGCGCAGTTGGCGAAGCTCGGGCACATCAATACTTTCAAGGTATGGGAAGACTTCAATTGTGGCATTTGCAATCATGGATGGACGGATTTACGCTCGCGCCCCACAAACACACCTACCTGAAAGGCAACACGATGACCTGGTCCGCAAAGCAGTACACAACGTTCGAGCAGGAACGCACGCGCCCCGTGCGCGACCTGGTGGCCGCCATTCCCGATCTGCCTGGCCGCGCCGTGCGGCTGGCCGTGGACCTGGGCTGCGGCCCGGGCAACTCCACCGAGGTCCTGGCCCAGCGCTTCCCCGAGGCCACCGTGACGGGACTGGACAATTCCGAGGACATGCTGGATGCCGCACGCAAGCGGCTGCCGGGCACGGCCTTCTCA
Organism: Delftia sp. SD018; assembly: GCF_017355445.1. Classification (NCBI taxonomy): domain Bacteria; kingdom Pseudomonadati; phylum Pseudomonadota; class Betaproteobacteria; order Burkholderiales; family Comamonadaceae; genus Delftia; species Delftia sp. SD018. Next base: position 31,657 of record NZ_JADDRN010000018.1, on the reverse strand, counting down.
CTGGCCGACATCGCCACCTGGCAGCCCGACCAGCCGCAGGACGTGATCCTGGCCAATGCCTCGCTGCAGTGGCTGCCCGACCACCGGCAGCTTTACCCGCGCCTCCTCAGCCACCTGGCACCCGGTGGCAGCCTGGCCGTGCAGACGCCGGACAACCTGGAAGAACCGGCCCACCGGCTGGCACGCGAAGTGGCCGCCAGCGGCCCATGGGCCGCCACGATTGGCGATGTGCGCCACCCCGCACGGCACAGCGCGGACTTCTACTACGCCCTGCTTCGCCCGCACTGCAGCAACGTCGATGTCTGGCGCACCACCTACTTCCACCCGCTGGCGGGCGGCCATGCCGCGGTGGTTGAGTGGTTCAAGGGTTCGGCGCTGCGCCCCTTCGTCGCGCCGCTGGACGAGGAGCAAAAGGCCGGCTTCTACGCAGCGTATCTGCAGGCCATCTCCCAGGCCTACCCCGCGCTGGACGATGGCACGGTGCTGCTGCCTTTCCCCAGGCTGTTCATCGTGGCCAGCCGCTGAAGCGGTGCGCCTTCGGCCCTCAGCGCGCAGGATGCGGCTCGATGAGATCCCACAGATTGCCGTAGAGGTCTTCGAACACGGCCACGGTGCCGTGGGGCTTGCGCTGGGGGGCCTGCACAAAGCGCACGCCGCGCGAGCGGTAGGCCTCGAAGTCACGCAGGCAGTCGTCGGTCTGCAGGAACAGGAACACGCGCCCGCCCGTCTGGTTGCCCACGCGCGCGGCCTGCTCCTCATTCGTGGCGCGGGCCAGCAGCAGGCGCACACCGCCGCCACCGGGGGCCACGGTGACCCAGCGCTTGCCCTCGGACAGGGCGGTGTCCTCTATCAGCACGAAGCCCAGCGCGCCCACATAAAAGCGCAGCGCCTCGTCATAGTCGCGCACGGCGACGCTCACCTGTCCTATCACCTGGGGCATGGAATCCTTTGCAGCAATGGTGCGGTCCTCGGACCACGGGGCCGCGAGGATAACGGAGCCCTGTCAATGCCCTGCCGCCCTGGCCCGTAAGCCCTGCGGCTGGCCCCACAATGGCGGCTTGCAATTGCCTCGTGAGGGACGGGAATCCATGCTGAATGCCTTGTGGCTGGGCTTTTTTCTGGTGGCGGCCGTGGCTGCGCTGGCGCAATGGCTGGTCGGCGGCCAGGCCGGGATTTTCTCGGCCATGGTGCAGGCGCTGTTTGCCATGGCCAGGCTGTCGGTCGAGGTCATGGTGCTGCTGTTCGGCACGCTGACGCTGTGGCTGGGCTTTCTGCGCATCGCAGAGAAGGCCGGCGTGGTGGAGTGGCTGGCGCGCGTGCTGGGCCCGTTGTTCGCCAGGCTCATGCCCGAGGTGCCGCGCGGCCATCCGGCCCTGGGCCTGATCACGCTGAACTTCGCGGCCAACGGGCTGGGACTGGACAACGCGGCCACGCCCATGGGCCTGAAGGCCATGCGCTCGCTGCAGGAGCTCAATCCCCGGCCCGACACCGCCACCAATGCGCAGATCCTGTTCCTGGTGCTCAATGCGTCGTCGCTGACCTTGCTGCCCGTGACCATCTTCATGTACCGCATGCAGCAGGGTGCGCCCGATCCCACCCTGGTCTTTCTGCCGATCTTGCTGGCCACCTCGGCCTCGACCCTGGTCGGCCTGCTGGCCGTGGCCGCCGTGCAGCGGCTGCCGCTGTGGAGCCCCGTGGTGCTGGGCTACCTGCTGCCGCTGGGCCTGGCGCTGGCGGGCTTCATGGCCTTTCTGGCCACGCTGTCGGCGGCCGCGCTGGCCCAGCTGTCATCGCTGCTGGGCAACCTGACGCTGTTTGCCCTGATCGTGCTGTTCGTCACCCTGGGCGCCTGGCGCAAGGTCGCGGTCTACGACAGCTTCATCGAAGGCGCCAAGGAAGGCTTTGACGTGGCCAAGGGCCTGCTGCCCTACCTGGTGGCCATGCTCTGCGCCGTGGGCGTGTTCCGCGCATCGGGCGCGCTGGAGTATGCGTTGTCGGGCATACGCTGGGTGGTCGATGCCCTGGGCATGGACGCGCGCTTCGTGGACGCCCTGCCCACGGCCCTGGTCAAACCCTTCTCGGGCAGCGCGGCGCGCGCCATGCTGATCGAGACCATGCAGACCCAGGGCGTGGACAGCTTCGCCGCCCTGGTGGCTGCCACCATCCAGGGCAGCACCGAAACCACTTTCTACGTTCTGGCCGTCTACTTCGGCGCCGTGGGCATACAGCGCGCCCGTCACGCCGTGCCCTGCGCCCTCATCGCCGAACTGGCCGGCGTGGTGGCGGCCATCGTGGTCTGCTACAAGTTCTTTGGCTGAAGGCACAAATGGGTGCTGCGCCTGAAGCCGACGCGGCCCAAGGCGAGGAACACCGAGCAAGGGCCTACGCCGGCCGCCCCGGCTAGCCTCCCCCGCCGCGAGGGTGTCGCACCTCTCGGGAGAAGCCGCGCAGCGGCTCAGAGGGGACTAAAGTTCCGGCATGATCGCCTCGGCATAGTCATACAGCGCCCCCAGGATTTCCTCTCCGCGCTCGTCGGCCGTTTCCGATAGCTGATCGACCATGGCAAACATCTGCTCGGCCGTGCGTGCGCCGCCCTTGCCTTCGATCAGGCAGGCCGCGCAGTGCTGCAGCCAGCGCTGGCGCTCGGCCGGGTTCAGGCTGGCGGGGAAGTTGCGGGCGCGGTAGCGGAACAGCAGTTCGGTCAGGCGGGCATCGTCGAAGCCCGTGCGGTCCAGCGCCAGCTCCTGCGCAGACAGGCTGCGCAGGTGGTTGAGACGGCGCCGGTCTTCATTGCCCACAAAGCCGCCGTACAGGTCCTGGTCGGCATCCAGCCCTTCCTGCGCAGGGCGCTGGTGAACGGCACGCCACAGCGCGCTCATGTCGGGCAGGTCACGTGCAATGGCCGCATGGCCCATGCACTGCTCCACATCGATGCCCCATTGCGCGGCCATGGCCGGGCTCAGCGTCTTGAGGCTGCCGACCACCATGGGCGACTTGTTGACGTGGATGCTCTTGATGGGCAGGCGCTGCATGCCCTCGGGCAGGTCGGCCGCGCGCGAGAACAGGCGCAGGCGCAGCGTGTCCACGTCGATGGAGGCCAGCTCGGACGGGTCCTGCGCCAGATCCCAGCAGATGATCTCGTTCTTGTTGGTGGGGTGCGTGGCCAGCGGCCACATGACGGCGATGCAGCCGCGCTCGGGCCGGATCATGCCGCTGACGTGCAGGAAGGGCCGTGCATGCGCCGGCTCGGCCGGCAGGCCCATTTCCTGCAGCACGCGGTCCTTCTTGTGCAGCGAGAAGGCGAAGTCGAACAACCTGGGCTGGACCTTGCGGATCAGCCGCGCCAGCCCGATGGTGGCGCGCACGTCGGACAGCGCGTCGTGCGCCTTCTCGTGCAGCAGGCCGTTGGCACGGGCCAGATCCTCGAGCTTGAAGCTCGGAGATCCATCCTCCTTTTTCGGCCAGACAATGCCTTCGGGGCGCAGCGCATAGACCATGCGCACCACGTCGAGCAGGTCCCAGCGCCCGCAGCCGTTTTGCCACTCGCGCGCATAGGGGTCGATGAGGTTGCGCCAGAACATGAAGCGCGTGATCTCGTCGTCAAAACGGATGGTGTTGTAGCCCACGCCCACGGTGCCTGCCTGGGCCAGTTCTGCCTCGATGCGGGCGGCGAACTGGGCCTCGGGCATGCCCTGCTCCAGGCATTGCTGGGGGGTGATGCCGGTGATCAGGCAGGACTGCGGATCGGGCAGGTAGTCGCCTGCCGGCTGGCAGTACCACATGACGGGTTCGCCGATTTCATTGAGTTCCGCATCGGTGCGGATGCCCGCGAATTGCGCGGGCCGGTCATAGCGCGGCTGGGCGCCGAAGGTCTCGTAGTCGTGCCAGAAGAAGGTATGGGCCATCGGGCGAGTATGCCTGCGAAAAACGGGCCACCAGCCCTCACAGCAGGGGCGAACACAGCCGCGCGCCCGAGTCGAACAGGCGCAGCGCAAAGCCCAGGTCGCGCTTGAAATGCACGCGCTGGGCCTGCTCCAGATCGGCCTCGAACTGCTTGGCCAGATCGCCGTTGAGCGCAGGCCCGTAGGCGATGGCGCAGACCTCGTAGTTCAGGAAGAAGCTGCGGTAGTCGAAGTTGGCCGTGCCGATGATGGCGATGTTGTCGTCCACCACCAGGGTCTTGGAGTGCAGCATGCGTGCCTTGTACTCGTAGACGCGCACGCCGCAGCGGATCAGCTCGTCGTAGTAGGAGCGCGCGGCCGCCGTGACCAGGGCCGAGTCAGAACGGCGCGGCACCAGCAGCTGCACATCGACACCGCGCAGCGAGGCATTGGTGAGCGCTGCCAGCGCGGCCTCCGTCGGCACGAAATACGGCGTGGTCAGCCAGACACGTTCCTCGGCCGCGTTGATGGCCGCCAGATGGGCGCGGTAGATGGCCTGCAGGCCGTTGTCGGGGCCCGAGGTGATGATCTGCACGGGCAGCGGGCCCTCGGGCGCATCCGGCAGCAGCAGGTCGATGTCGGCGGGCTCGTTCTTGGGGTCCTTTTCCAGCGCATAGGCCCAGTCTTCGAGGAACACGGTCTGCAGCCAGTTGACGATGGCGCCCTCCAGGCGCAGGTGCACGTCGTGGTAGGCATCGGGCATGACACGCGCGTTCTCTTCATCGGTCACGTTGACGCCGCCCGTGAAGCCCACCTTGCCGTCGCACACCAGGATCTTGCGGTGGGTACGGAAGTTGATGACCGGGCGCAGGCGCCGGCCGATCTTGGTGCCATGGAACAGTGCGACCTCGGCGCCCGCATCCTCCAGCGGCTGCAGAAAGCGCCGTCCCAGCTTCTTGGAACCCAGGGCATCCACCAGCAGGCGCACCTGTATGCCTGCGCGGGCCCGCTGTATCAGCAGGTCGCGCAGGGCCGTGCCGGTCTGGTCGGGTTCGAAGATGTAGTACTCCAGGTGGATGTGGTGGCGCGCCGCATTCACCGCCTCGATGATGGCGTCGAAGGTGGCAGCACCGCCCACCAGCAGCCGCAGGTCGGCGGCCGTGCTGACGGGAAAGTCGCTGGTGGCCGCCACCAGCCGCGCGACCTGGTGCAGGCGCTCCGAGCTGCCCGGCATGCGCTCGCGCAGGCGCTGCACGCCTGTTCGCACACGCGATGTCTTTCGCGCACGCAGCCGCTTGATGCGCTGGCGCTTGAGCCGCTGCGGGCCGAAGAAGTAGTAAATGGCCAACCCGCCCACGGGAATCGCCGCCATGGACAGAAGCCAGCTCAGCGTGGCCACGGGCGCGCTGCGCTGCAGAAGGATCCACACCGCGACGATCACCACATAGACCGACCAGGTCACCGACAGCAGCAGCAGCGCATTCTCATGGGTCAGGTACTGACGAAGCCACTCCACAAAGACTCCTTCGGGCGGATCAAAGAAAAAGCCGGCAGCCCGGGGGGCTGTCGGCTTGCGCGATGGGCATCAGGCGATGCACATCAGTCGGCGGTGGCCTCTTTGGGCTCGGCCGGCTCGGACGCCGGGTCCTGCTTGGGCTGGGGCGTGATGTCGAGCTTGACTTCGCCCTTGTCGGCATCGTCGGCGTCGGCCACCCAGTCCACTTCCAGGCGGCCACCATCGACCAACTGCCCGAACAGCAGCTCGTCGGCCAGCGAACGCCGGATGGTGTCCTGGATCAGGCGCTGCATGGGGCGAGCGCCCATGAGCGGATCGAAGCCCTTCTTGGCCAGGTGCTTGCGCAGCGCATCGGTGAAGGTGACCTCCACGCGCTTTTCGGCCAGTTGCTGCTCCAGTTGCAGCAGGAACTTGTCGACCACGCGCAGGATGACCTGCTCGTCCAGCGGCTTGAAGCTGACGATGGCGTCCAGACGGTTGCGGAACTCCGGCGTGAACAGGCGCTTGATGTCGCCCATTTCGTCGCCGGCCTGGCGCGGGTTGGTGAAGCCGATCGAGGCCTTGTTGATGGTCTCGGCACCCGCGTTCGTGGTCATGATGAGGATCACGTTGCGGAAATCGGCCTTGCGCCCGTTGTTGTCCGTCAGCGTGCCGTGGTCCATGACCTGCAGCAGCACGTTGAAGATGTCCGGATGCGCCTTCTCGATTTCGTCGAGCAGCAGCACCGAATGCGGCTTCTTGGTCACGGCCTCGGTCAGCAGACCGCCCTGGTCAAAGCCAACATAGCCCGGAGGCGCGCCGATCAGGCGGCTGACGGCGTGGCGCTCCATGTACTCCGACATGTCGAAGCGGATCAGGTCCACGCCCAGGATGTAGGCCAGCTGCTTGGCCGCTTCCGTCTTGCCCACGCCCGTGGGGCCCGAGAACAGGAAGGAGCCGATCGGCTTGTCCGGCTTGCCCAGGCCCGAGCGCGCCATCTTGACCGAGGAGGCCAGCGCTTCCAGCGCTTTGTCCTGGCCGAAGACCACGCTCTTGAGGTCGCGCTCCAGCGTCTGCAGCTTGCTGCGGTCGTCGTTGGACACGTTGGCGGGCGGAATGCGCGCGATCTTGGCCACGATGGCCTCGATCTCGGCCTTGTCGATGGTCTGCTTGCGCTGCTCCACCGGAATGATGCGCTGCGCGGCACCGGCCTCATCGATCACGTCGATGGCCTTGTCGGGCAGGTGGCGGTCATTGATGTACTTGGCCGACAGCTCGGCCGCAGCCTGCAGGGCGGCGGCGGCGTACTGCACGCTGTGGTGCTCCTCGAAGCGCGACTTCAGGCCCTTGAGGATGTCCACGGTCTCGGCCACGGTAGGCTCGACCACGTCGACCTTCTGGAAACGCCGCGACAGCGCCGCATCCTTTTCGAAGATGCCGCGGTACTCGGTGAAGGTGGTCGCGCCGATGCACTTGAGCTGGCCGCTGGACAGCGCCGGCTTGAGCAGATTGGACGCGTCCAGCGTGCCGCCCGAAGCGGCGCCCGCGCCGATCAGCGTGTGGATTTCGTCGATGAACAGGATGGCGTTGGGCCGGTCCTTGAGCGACTTGAGCACGCCCTTGAGGCGCTGCTCGAAATCACCACGGTACTTGGTGCCCGCCAGCAGCGCGCCCATGTCCAGCGAATAGACCACGGCTTCGGTCAGCACCTCGGGCACCTTGCCCTCGGTGATGCGCCAGGCCAGGCCTTCGGCGATCGCCGTCTTGCCCACGCCGGCCTCGCCGACCAGCAGAGGGTTGTTCTTGCGGCGGCGGCACAGGATCTGGATGGTGCGCTCGACCTCGTAGTCGCGCCCGATCAGCGGATCGATCTTGCCGTCCTTGGCCGCCTGGTTGAGGTTCAGCGTGAACTGCTCCAGGGGCGAAGCCTTTTCGTTGCGCTCGCCACCGGCGCCCTCTTCGGACTCGGCAGGGTTTTCGGCCTTGGCGGGCTCGGGCGGTTCGCCCTTCTTGATGCCGTGGGCAATGAAATTGACCACGTCCAGGCGCGTCACGCCCTGCTGGTGCAGGTAGTAGACGGCGTGCGAATCCTTCTCGCCGAAGATGGCCACGAGCACGTTGGCGCCCGTGACTTCCTTCTTGCCGTTGCCGGTGGATTGCACATGCATGATGGCGCGCTGAATCACACGCTGGAAACCCAGCGTGGGCTGTGTGTCCACCTCATCGGAGCCTGCCACCTGGGGCGTGTTGTCCTTGATGAAGTTGGACAGGGCCGAGCGCAGGTCATCGATGTTGGCTGAGCAGGCGCGCAGCACTTCCGCTGCACTGGGGTTGTCCAGCAGGGCCAGCAGCAGGTGTTCCACGGTGATGAACTCGTGGCGCTGCTGGCGCGCTTCGACAAAGGCCATGTGCAAGCTGACTTCCAGTTCCTGGGCGATCATTGATGACTCCTTTTCGCTTGCTGGGGATTATTGACTGCAACCATAAATCAGGGCGGCCCGGGTTTATTCAACAGGCTCGAACATCGCCTGCAACGGATGGCCTGCCTTCTGGGCCGCCTGCAGCACCTGTTCGACCTTGGTGGCCGCCACGTCGCGCGAGTACACGCCGCAGACGCCGCGGCCATCCAGATGGATCTTGAGCATGATCTGGGTGGCCGTTTCGCGGTCCTTACCGAAGAGTTCCTGCAGGACGATGATGACGAATTCCATGGGCGTGAAGTCATCGTTGAGCATCACGACCTGGTACATCTGCGGCGGCTGGACGCGCTGGCGTCGCCGCTCCAGCACCACGGCACCGTCATCGTCGGACACGGGCCGCACTGTAGGGATGGCAGGAGGGATCGAAGGGGGTTGGGTTGCCATGAAAATCATTCTAGCCATCGGAGCCACTGTTTTCCGGAAGGGATATGCGAGGCATGCCTGAAGAATTCAAGCGCGGTGCCCGCCCGGGCCGGCAAGCACGCACCAAAGCAGTGCCTGCTCGCCGCCATCGGGCGCTGCGCCACCTTGCGGGTTATTCGTAGACCACCTTGACTTGGGCACTGCCGGCCTGGGCGTACCAGGCCGCTAGGGCCGCATCGCTGGGATAGAAGCGGCTGGAATCGCCCAGCGCCAGCTCGCAGCTGGCCGAGCCGCGCTCGTCCTCGCAGACCAGCCCCAGGCGCACTTTCATGCCGCGCTGCAGCTCGCCGTGCTCACCCTGCTCCACCACGGCGGGGAACTGGCGCAGCAGGCCAAGCACGTCAGGCATCTTCTCGCCCACGCTGACCTGCAGGTAGCGCGCAAAACGGCAGCGCGCGTCTGCCAGATTCCACAGCTGCTGGGCCTTCATGCGCAGGCCGCCGCTGAAATGGTCCAGCTGCAGGCGCCCGGTGATGACAACGAATTCATCGTCCTTGAGCAGTTCGCGGTAGGTGTTGAGCGTGTTCTCGTCCACCGAGGCCTCGATCACGCCCGAGCCATCGTCGATCTTGAACAGGCCCAGCCGCCCGCGCTGGCCATTGATGGCGCGGAAGTCGCTGATGATGCCGGCCAGCGTCTGGGGCTCGCGGCTGTCGCGCAGCTCGGCCAGGGGCGTGCGCACGAAGCGGCGCACCTCTTTCTCGACCTCGTCGAACAGGTGGCCCGAGAGGTAGAAGCCCACCGCCGTCTTTTCCTGGGTCAGCCGCTCCTTCACGCCCCAGGGCAGTGCCTCGACCAGCGGCGGCTCCTGGGTGCTGGAGCCCACGGCGTCATCGCCCATCATGTCGAACAGGCCGCCCTGATTGGCATTGGCCAGCGTCTTGTTGCCGAACTCGAAGGCATGGTCGATGGAGGCCACCAGCGACGCCCGGTTGAGCTCGATGGCGTCGAAGGCGCCGCCCTTGATCAGGGCTTCCAGCGTGCGCTTGTTCAGGCGCGTGCGGTCCACGCGCACGCAGAAGTCGGCCAGGCTCTTGAAAGGACCCTTGTCGGCACCGCGCGGCCCCACGCCGCGGCCTTCGCGCGCCGCAACGATGGCCTCGATGGCCTGCTGGCCCGTGCCCTTGATGGCGCCCAGGCCGTAGCGGATGACCTTGTCGGTGACGGGCTCGAAACGGTACATGCCGCGGTTGACATCCGGCGGCTCGAAGCTGATGCCCATCTTGAGCGCGTCTTCGTACAACACCTTGAGCTTGTCGGTGTTGTCCATTTCCACGGTCATGTTCCCGCAGTAGAACTCGGCCGTGTAGTGCACCTTGAGCCAGGCCGTGTGGTAGGCCAGCAGCGAGTAGGCGGCGGCGTGCGACTTGTTGAAGCCGTAGCCCGCGAACTTCTCCATCAGGTCGAAGACCTCGTCGGCCTTTTCCTCGCTGATGCCCTGCTTGGCCGCGCCCTCGCGGAAGATCCCGCGGTGCATGACCATTTCCTCGACCTTCTTCTTGCCCATGGCTCGGCGCAAGAGGTCGGCGCCGCCCAGCGAGTAGCCGCCCAGCACCTGGGCGGTCTGCATCACCTGCTCCTGGTAGACCATGATGCCGTAGGTCTCGGCCAGCACCTGCTCGACCAGCGGGTGCGGGTACTCCACCACTTCCTTGCCGTGCTTGCGCGCGACGAAACTGGGGATCAGGTCCATGGGGCCCGGGCGGTACAGCGCGTTCAGTGCGATCAGGTCTTCCAGGCGGCTGGGCTTGGCGTCGCGCAGCATGCCCTGCATGCCGCGCGATTCAAACTGGAACACGGCTTCGGTCTTGCCCTCGGAGAACAGGTGGTAGGTGCGCGCATCGTCCAGCGGGATGTTCTCGAAGGCGAAGTTCTCCTGGCCCTTGTGGCGCTTGATGATGAACTCGCGCGCGATCTCCAGGATGGTCAGCGTGGCCAGGCCCAGAAAGTCGAACTTCACCAGGCCCACAGCCTCCACATCGTCCTTGTCGTACATGGCCACGGCCGAGTCGCTGCCCGGCTGCTGGTACAGCGGGCAGAAGTCGGCGAGCTTGCCCGGAGCGATCACCACGCCGCCCGCGTGCATGCCGATGTTGCGAGTCATGCCTTCGAGCTTCTGGGCCATTTCGATCAGGGTCTTGACGTCTTCTTCTTTTTCGATGCGCTCGGCCAGCATGGGCTCGGCCTCGATGGCGTAGGTGTACTTGTCGCCCTCCTTCTTCGGATTGGGCGGGTATTTGAGCGTGACGTGCAGGCCCGGCTTGTTGGGAATGAGCTTGGAGATGCCGTCGCAGAAGGTGTAGCTCATGTCCAGCACGCGGCCCACGTCGCGGATGGCCGCGCGCGCGGCCATGGTGCCGAAGGTGGCGATCTGGCTGACGGCGTCGCGGCCGTAGAGCTGCTTCACATAGTCGATGACGCGGTCGCGGTTGGCCTGGCAGAAGTCCACGTCGAAGTCGGGCATGGACACGCGCTCGGGGTTCAGGAAGCGCTCGAACAGCAGGTTGTACTCCAGCGGGTCCAGGTCCGTGATCTTGAGCACGTAGGCCACCAGCGAGCCCGCTCCCGATCCGCGGCCCGGCCCCACGGGGCAGCCGTTGAGCTTGGCCCACTTGATGAAGTCGCCCACGATGAGGAAGTAGCCCGGAAAGCCCATCTTGAGGATGGTGCCGATCTCAAATTCCAGCCGTTCCACGTAGCGCGGGCGCTGCGCCTCGCGCTTGGCGGGATCGGGATACAGATGGGTCAGGCGGTCTTCCAGGCCGTTGAAGGATTCGCTGCGGAAGAACTCGTCCATGGTCATGCCGTCAGGCACGGGGAAATTGGGCAGCTGCGGCTTGCCCAGCACCAGGGTCAGGCTGCAGCGGCGCGCGATTTCCACGGTGTTGGCAATGGCGCTGGGAATGTCGGCGAACAGCGCCTGCATCTGCGCGGCGGTCTTGAAATGCTGGTCGCGCGTGAAGCGGCGCACGCGCTTGGGGTTGGCCAGGATCTCACCCTCGGCGATGCACACGCGCGCTTCGTGGGACTCGTAGTCGTCGGGGCCGAAGAACTGGATGGGGTGCGTGGCCACCACGGGCAGGTTCAGCCGCTCGGCCAGTTGCACGGCAGCCAGCACGTGCGCCTCATCGTCCTGGCGGCCGGCGCGCTGCAGTTCGATGAAGAAGCGGTGCGGGAACATGCCTGCCAGCCGCTGGGCCACGGCGGCTGCGCCGGACTCGTCGCCGCGCATCAGCGCCTGGCCCACGGGGCCGGCCTGGGCACCGGCCAGCACGATCAGCCCCTCGCCCAGCTCCTGCAGCCAGGCCCAGGTGTGCACGGCCTGGCCCTTGACCACGTTGCGGGTCCAGCCACGGGCCAGCAGTTCGGACAGGTTGTGGTAGCCCAGCGGGCTTTGCACCAGCACGATGATGCGCGAGACGGCGGCGCCGTTCTCGCCTTCGATCTGGATTTCCGCGCCCAGCACGGGCTTGACGCCCTTGGCCCGCCCTTCGCGGTAGAACTTGACGCCGCCAAACAGGTTGTTGAAGTCTGTGACGGCCAGTGCGACCTGCCCATCCTCGGCGGCGGCCTTGACGATGGCATTGATGCGGTTGGTTCCGTCCACGACGGAGAATTCGGTGTGCAGGCGCAAATGGACAAACATATGGGCGCCATTGTAGAAAGCTCCGCAAGGCCGGGACCCGTTCACGGCCATGCCTTTGCCGCCGCCCCCGCCTGCGGGGCGGGCATCGCAGGCCGTTACAATGCTTCGGCCCGGTTGCGGGAAAATCAGGCTTTGTGCGGCCCCTCAGCGCGGCCCGCGTCCCTGCCCGCCAACCCTCTCACTGCCCTTCGATTGCCCGAGAAACGTCCACCATGCAGCGTATTCCCCTGTCCATCGTTCCCGCCATGCTGGTCGCAGGCGTTCTGACAGCCTGCTCCAGTACGCAGCAAGACCCTACTGCCAAGTGGACCCCGGACCGCATCTATACCGAGGCCCGCGACGAAGCCGCCTCCGGCGCGTTCGACAAGGCCGTTCCGCTGTTCGAGAAGCTCGAAGGCCGTGCCGCCGGCACGCCCCTGGCCCAGCAGGCCCAGCTCGACAAGGCCTATGCCCAGTACAAGAGTGGCGACAAGATCCAGGCCACCGCCACGCTGGACCGCTTCCTGAAGCTGCATCCGGCCAGCCCCGCCACCGACTACGCCCTCTACCTGAAGGGCCTGGTCAACTTCAATGACAACCTGGGCATGTTCTCCTGGCTGTCGCGCCAGGATCTGTCCGAGCGTGACCAAAAGGCCGCCAAGGACTCGTTCGAGTCCTTCCGCGAGCTGGTGACGCGCTTTCCCGAGTCGCGCTACGCCGAGGATTCGCGGCTGCGCATGCAGTACATCGTCAACTCGCTGGCGCAGTACGAAGTGCATGTGGCCCGCTACTACTACGGACGCGGCGCCTACGTGGCCGCCATCGCGCGCGCGCAGACGGCCGTCAAGGACTACCAGGGCGTGCCCGCCGTGCGCGAGGCCATGCAGATCCTGGTGAATTCATACGACGCCCTGGGCATGACGCAGTTGCGCGACGACGCGCAACGCGTGCTGACCGCCTCCTACGGCCAGGAGTCCGACCAGGACCTCACGGCAAAGCAGAAGTCGTGGTGGAAGCTGTGGTGATCTGCGGCGCAGGCTGCGCCAGCGCCTGCAGGGCCTGAACAAAGGCCGCCTCGTCCACCAGAGTCCGCATGGGCGGCAGCGCGGCACGCAGCCGCCGCCCGTAACCCATGGTGGCCAACCGGGAATCACAGACCACGAGCACGCCGCGATCCGTCTCACGCCGGATCAGGCGGCCAGCGCCCTGCTTGAGCGCCATGGCGGCCTCGGGCAGCATGTAGTCGGCAAAGGCCTGACGCCCCACGGACTCCAGACTGCGCGAACGCGCCTCGACCAGCGGATCGTCGGGCGGCGGAAACGGCAGCTTGTCGATGACCACCAGCTGCAGCGCATCGCCCGGCAGGTCCACCCCCTCCCAGAAAGTGGCCGAGGCCACGAGAATGCAGCCCCGCCCCGGGCTCGCCCCCGTGCCTTCCCTGCCTTCTCCGGCCGCAATAAAGCGCTCGATCAAGGCCAGCTTGGGCGCCTGCCCCTGGACCAGCACATCGAGTTCACCAAACAGCCCCAGCGACTGCTGCAGCGCATCGCCTATGGCGTGCAGCGCCCGCAGCGTGGTCGTCAGCACCAGCGTGCGCCCGCCCAGGCGCTGGGCAGCATCCAGCGCCAGGCGCGCCACCTCGGTGCTGTGCGTGGCACTGCCGGCCTGGGCGAAGGGCCGGGGCACGTAAAGCGCTGCCTGCCGCGCATAGTCAAAGGGACTGTCCACGCGCAGCACCTGGGCCTCGCGCAGGCCGCAGGGCTCGGTAAACCAGCTCAGGCGCTCGTCGTCACCCAGCGTGGCCGAGGTGAAGATCCACGCGGTGCCCGAGGGCTGCCGAGGCAGGCCTGCAGCTTCGTGAACGGGCGCGGGCGCGCCTTCTTCCTGTTCTTGTGGCTCTGGCTCTGGCTCGGGCTGTGCATCCTCTCGCTCCTGGTCTTCCAATCCCTCCTGCTCCTGCGTCAACCCCAGCAGCCGCGTGCGCATGATGTGCGCAATGGTCAGCGGAGACTCCAGCATGCGCATCTGCTGGCTGCCCAGCTCCAGCCAGCGCACCGTGTCCTGCACGGCGGCTGCGGCAAAGGTGGCCAGGCGCCGCAGCAGCTCGTTGCCGCGCTCGAACAGCCTGCGCAGTTCGGGGTCGCTGACCTGCAGTTGCACCAGCGGCTCCAGCAGTGCCCGCAGGCTGCGCCCCAGTGTGACCAGGGCGGTGCGCCAGCGCTGCGCGTCCAGCCCCTGCGGCGTCACGCCCTGCCAGGGCAGGCGCCCGCCCGCCGGGGGCTTGCCTGCCGCCAGGCGCAGCTCGCGCAAGGCCTGCTCCACACGTGCCGAAAGCTGCATCCAGTCGGCCATGCCGCGCGCCAGTTCCTGGCCGGCGCGCAGCACATCGCGGGCATAGCCCGTCAGTTGCTGGCCCGACAGGCTCTGGCCCGCGAACTGCACGCCGGTGTCGTTGAGCTGGTGGGCCTCGTCCACCACGACCACGCCCACGCTGGGCAGCAACTGGGCCACGCCCGACTCGCGCACATCCAGGTCGGCAAACATGAGGTGGTGGTTGATGACCACCACATCGGCCTCCAGCGCAGCGCGGCGGGCCACGTTGACATGGCAGTCCTGCCAATGCGGGCAGTCGGAACCCAGGCAGTTGTCGCGTGTGGAAGTGACCAGGGGCAGCGCGGGCGAGCGCTCGTCCAGCGAGGGCAACTCGCCCAGGTCGCCCGTGCGCGTGGTGCGTGCCCATCGCTCGACCAGGGCCACGCTGCGCAGCACCTGCGGGTCCTGGGGCGCCGTGCGGCCCTGGCGCACGCGCTCCAGCCGCTCCATGCACAGGTAGGCACTGCGGCCCTTGAGGCGCGCCATGCGCAGCGGCATTCCCAGCGCGGCAACGAGGCGCGGCAGATCGCGGGCATACAGCTGATCCTGCAGCGCGCGCGTGGCCGTGGACACCAGCACGCGCTGGCCGCTGAGCAGGGCCGGCACCAGGTAGGCATAGGTCTTGCCCACGCCCGTGCCGGCCTCGACCACCAGGGTCTGGCGCTGCTCGATGGCCTGGGCCACGGCCAGGGCCATGCGGGTCTGCCCCTCACGCGGCAGGAACAGCGCCTCGGCGCGCGATAGCAGGCCTTGCGGCGCGAAGGCCGCCTGCACGGCGGCGGTCAGGGAATGCAAAGGGCGGGTCCGTTTGTTGAAAAAGAGAGCGCCGCCGGGGTGCGGCGGGCCAGCGCCGGGGACGGTGCTCCGATAATATGCGCCATGACATTGGTGTGCCCATCCACCGCCCCAAGAGCCCACCAAACCAGAGACCATGCAGCCAGCGTACCGACTCCAAGCCGCCACAGGCATCCATCGCGGTGACAGGCAATACCAGCAAGACCAGGTGATGCTCATGGCCCACCCCTATGTACACGGCTGCCTGCTGGGCGTGCTGGCCGACGGCATGGGCGGGCGCAGTGGCGGGCGCAAGGCCTCCGACCAGGTCATGCTCACGGCGCGCCAGCTGTTCGAGCGCTTCGAGCCGGGCAAGGAGGACTGCACGGCGCTGCTGGAGAGCATCGTCCACGAGTCGCACATGGTGATCCGGCTGACGGCCATCTCGGCCGAGCAGGAGCCGCACAGCACCATTGCCGCCTTCGTGCTGCTGCCCCAGGGCCGCTGCCACTGGGTGCATTCGGGCGATTCGCGCATCTACCACTACCAGGGCGCGACCATGGTCCACCGCACCAAGGACCACTCCTACGTCCAGTCCCTGGTGGACAGGGGAGAACTCACCGAATTCGAGGCCCATGTGCACCCCAAGTCCAACATCCTGCTGGGCTGCCTGGGCACCGAGGCCGAGCCGCCCATGAGCCACCACGTGATCGAGCACGTGCATCCGGGCACCACGCTCATGGCCTGCAGCGACGGTGTCTGGCACTACTACACGGCGGAGGAGCTGGGCACCGTGCTCAACGCGCTCACGCCGCGCGAGGCCACGGAATTCCTGATCGACAAGGCACGCGTGCGCGCCCAGGGCGGTGGTGACAACCTGTCGCTGGTGGTGCTCAAGCTCGAGGCACTGGAGCCGGTGACGGCCTGACCACCGGACTCAGGGCGCCGCAGGCGCGGGAGGCGCAGGCAGTGGCGCTGCCTGCGGGCCGCGATCACGGGCGGCATCGGCGGCGCGGGCCTTGCGCTCGGCAGCCTCTTTTTGCTTGGCCTCGAACTGGGCGCGGGCGGCAGCTCGCCGCTCCTGCTCCTGCGCAGACTGGCGCTGCTCGATCTGCGCCTGGCGATCACGCTGGTGGCTGGCCTGCTGGGCTGCGCGCTGCTGTGCGTCCTGGGCACGCTGGGCCCTGATGGCCTGGGTGTCGCGCTGGGCGGCCGGTGGCCGCTCCTTGGCTTGCATGGACGAGGCGGCCTTCTGGGCCTTCTTGGCCTCGATATCCTCAAGGCGCTGGGCGGCGCGCTCCTTGCGCTCCTCGTCGTTGATCTGCAGCTCGCGTTCGCGCAGTGGCTTGTCCTGCTCGCGGGCCTCCTCGCGCGCCTGCCTGAGGCAGTCTTCCACGGCAAAGCGCTGGTAGCACTCGGACTCCAGGGCCGTGCGCCGCCTGTCGATGACGGCACGCTGGGCCGCGATCTCGGCGCGTGCGGCCTTGCGCTCGGCCTGGACCTGCTTTGCAGCCTGGGCGCGCTCCTGCCGCGCATCGGCATCGCTATCCGCGCCAGCCTCCGCAGCCATGGCCGGGCCGGCCAGCACAAGGCAGGCCAGCGCAGCGCCCAGGGGAGCGGGCAGTTTCTTCAAAAGGGCGAAAGCAGAGGTAGGCAGTTTCAGCATGTACAGGTCCGGCAAACGACGCCAGCGGCCGGGACCGGCCTCAGGTCAGGCTGGTGTCCACCACACGGCGCTCCAGCGCCAGGAATTCCTTGGACTGCATCTCGTTCAGGCGCGATACGGTACGGGGGAACTCATGGGCCAGCGGGCCCTCAGTGTAAAGCTGCTCGGGCGGCACGGCGGCCGAGATGACCAGCTTGACCCTGCGGTCGTACAGCACGTCCACCAGCCAGGTGAAGCGCCGCGCGGGCGATGCCATGTTGACCGGCATATAGGGCACGTCGGACAGCAGCACGGTGTGGAACTGGCTTGCGATCTCCAGGTAGTCGTTCTGCGAGCGCGGGCCGCCGCACAGCTCGCGGAAGTCGAACCAGACCACGCCACCGGCGCGGCGGCGCGCACGGATCTCGCGCGCCTCGATGTGCAGCACCGGGTCTTCGTCCTTGACTTCGGCCAGCTTGTCGAAGGTTTCGGTCATGGCCGCATCGGCCTGTGCACCCAGGGGCGTGTGATAGAGCCGGGCGTTTTCCAGCGTGCGGCGGCGGTAGTCCGTGCCGTTGTCCACGTTGACGACTTCCATGCGCTCGTTGAGCAGGTCGATGGCCGGCAGGATGCGGTCGCGGTGCAGGCCGCCCGGATACAGCTCGTCGGGCTTGAAGTTGGAGGTGGTGACAAAGCCCACGCCGTTGGCGAACAGCGAGACCAGCAGCCGGTGCAGGATCATCGCGTCCGTGATGTCGGCCACGTGGAATTCGTCGAAGCAGATCAGCTTGTACTTCTTGGAGATGCGGGCACCCAGCACGTCCAGCGGGTTCTGCGTGCCCTGCAGCACGGCAAGCTCGCGGTGGACCTCGCGCATGAATTCGTGGAAATGCAGGCGCACCTTGCGCCTGAGCGGCACGGCGTTGAAGAAGCAGTCCATGAGAAAGCTCTTGCCGCGCCCCACCCCGCCGTACATGTAGACGCCGCGGGGAATCTCGGGATGGTTGATGAGCTTCTTGAAGGCGTTGGAGCGGCGCTGGCGGTAGACCGCCCAGTCGTCGGCACAGCGCTGCAGCGCCTCGACGGCGCGCAACTGCGCAGGATCACTGTGAAAGCCCTTGGCTACCAGTTCGGCCTCGTAGGCCTCTCGCACTGAAACGCTCATGCAGCATCAACCATTCGCTATGTATTCAGAAGCTGAAAACGCTTGCAGGGCAAGCGCTTTCAGGTCTTTGGCTTGGGCTAGATGGCTAGCCTGGCACTCAGAAATTCAGAGTGCGCTTGTCAACGGCGAGGGCCGCTTCCTTGGTGGCCTCGGACAGCGAGGGGTGGGCATGGCAGATGCGGGCGATGTCTTCGCTCGATGCCTTGAACTCCATGGCGACCACGGCTTCGGAGATCAGCTCCGAGACCATGGGGCCGACCATGTGCACGCCCAGGATTTCGTCGGTCTCGGCATCGGCCAGGAACTTGACCATGCCCGTGGTGTCGCCCAGGGCGCGCGCACGGCCGTTGGCCAGGAAGGGGAAGGTGCCAGCCTTGTACTTGACGCCCTGCTCCTTCAGTTGCTGCTCGGTGCGGCCCACCCATGCGATTTCGGGGCTGGTGTAGATCACCCAGGGAATGGTGCCGAAGTTCACATGGCCATGCTGGCCGGCAATGCGCTCGGCCACGGCCACGGCCTCTTCCTCTGCCTTGTGCGCCAGCATCGGGCCGCGCACCACGTCGCCCACGGCCCAGACGCCGGGCAGGCTGGTCTTGCAGTCGTCATCGACCACGACGCAGCCGCGCTCGTCCAGTGCCAGGCCCACGGCCTCGGCATTGAGGCCGGCCGTGTTGGCGGTGCGGCCGATGGAGATGATCAGCTTGTCGGCCTCCAGCGCCTGGGCTTCACCCTTGGCGTTGGTGTAGGCGATGGACACGCCCTTCTTGCCGCTCTTGATTTCGCCGATCTTCACGCCCAGCTCGATCTTCAGGCCCTGCTTGTCGAACGCCTTCTTGGCTTCCTTGGCGATCTGCTCGTCCACGGCGGACAGGAACTTGTCCATGCCTTCGAGCACGACCACTTCCGTGCCCAGGCGGCGCCAGACCGAGCCCATTTCCAGGCCGATCACGCCAGCGCCGATCAGGGCCAGCTTCTTGGGGGCCTTGCCCAGGCGCAGGGCGCCGTCGTTGGACAGGATGTTCTCTTCATCGAAGGGCACGCCGGGCAGCGCGCGGGCGCTGGAGCCCGTGGCGACCACGATCTGCTTGCCCGTCAGCACTTCCTCTTCCTTGCCGGCAACCTTGATCTCGTAGCCGCCCTCGACCGCCTTGACGAACGAGCCACGGCCGTGGAAGAAGGTGACCTTGTTCTTCTTGAACAGGTACAGGATGCCGTCGTTGTTCTGCTTCACGACCGCATCCTTGCGGGCGATCATCTTGGCCACGTCCATCTCGACCTTGCCGGTGGAGATGCCATGGTCGGCAAAGTGCAGATTGGCGTGCTCGAAGTGCTCGGACGACTGCAGCAGGGCCTTGGAGGGAATGCAGCCCACGTTGGTGCAGGTGCCGCCCGGAGCGGCGCCGCCCGCGGCGTTCTTCCATTCGTCGATACAGGCCACGTTGAAGCCCAGTTGTGCGGCACGGATGGCGGCGATGTAGCCACCAGGGCCCGCGCCGATGACGATGACGTCGAATTGCTTGCTCATTTGTCTTCTACCTTTATCAAATCGGCGATCAGCCCCTGAGTCAAAAGGACGTACCCCGTGCTGGAGGAAATCGGAACACCAGCGTTCAGATTTTTGAAAACCGGGGTGTTCAAGGAAACCCTGCACACGGCAAGAAACGGTGCGTTGATGCAGGCATTGCCTTCATCGACCGTCAGTTTCCACTCTCCATGGGGCGAAAGAGGCAGACCGGCGAGGTCCAATACGCTCCAATTGCCAGAATCATCCTGCCTGATCCTGACGCTGGGTTTGCCAGCTTGATTTTCACAGGCCTGCTGCAGTGCAGGCGCCATCTCGGCAGACGCACGAATGGACTGGCAGTCCATCCGGTAGTCGCCGATCAGTCGAGCCTGCGCTGGCTGCACCGTTGGACGGAACGTCCCGCACGATGCAAGCAGCAGTGCCGATGCCACAGTTGCCATGGCAGTCTGCAGCATGTCTTCTCTTCGATTTACAGGTCGAACAGCAGGCGCGAAGGATCTTCCAGCGCGTCCTTCATGGCCACCAGGCCCAGCACGGCTTCGCGGCCGTCGATGATGCGGTGGTCATAGGACATGGCCAGATAGTTCATCGGGCGGACCACGACCTGGCCGTTCTCGACCATGGCGCGGTCCTTGGTGGCGTGCACGCCCAGGATGGCCGACTGGGGCGGGTTGATGATGGGGGTGGACATCATCGAGCCGAAGGTGCCACCGTTGGAGATGGAGAAGGTGCCGCCGGTCATGTCTTCAATGCCCAGCTTGCCGTCTGCCGCCTTCTTGCCGAATTCGGCAATCTTCTTTTCGATGTCGGCGAAGCTCATCTGGTCTGCATTGCGCAGGATGGGCACCACCAGGCCACGGGGCGAACCCACGGCGATACCGATGTCGAAGTAGCCGTGGTAGACGATGTCGTTGCCGTCCACGGAAGCATTGAGCACGGGGTACTTCTTCAGGGCGTGCACTGCCGCCTTGACGAAGAAGGACATGAAGCCCAGCTTGGTGCCGTGTTCCTTGGTGAAGGCATCCTGGAACTTCTTGCGCAGATCCATCACCGGGGCCATGTTCACTTCGTTGAACGTGGTCAGGATGGCGTTGGTGGACTGCGACTGCAGCAGGCGCTCGGCCACACGGGCACGCAGGCGGCTCATGGGCACGCGCTGCTCGGGACGGCCGCTGAGGTCTTCCTTGGCAGCGGGAGCCGACACCTGGGGCAGCGCCTTGGTGGGCACGCCGGTGGGGATGACGGCAGCCGTGGACTGCACGCCGCCCTTGACGGCGGCCAGGGCGTCGCCCTTGGTCACGCGGCCATCCTTGCCGGAGCCAGCCACGTTGGCGGCCGACAGGTTGTTCTCGGCCAGCAGCTTGGCAGCGGCGGGCATGGCGACATCGCCCTTGCTGCCGCCAGTGGCAGCAGCAGCGGCGGGAGCAGCAGCAGGCGCTGCGGCAGCGGGAGCGGCGGCTGCGGCAGGAGCGGCAGCGGCCACGCCGGCCACGCCTTCGGTGTCGATCTTGGCGATCAGCTGCTCGGCCACCACGGTGGCGCCGTCACCTTGCACGATCTCGGCCAGCACGCCAGCGGCGGGTGCGGGCACTTCGAGCACGACCTTGTCGGTTTCGATTTCGATGAGGATCTCATCGATTGCAACCGCTTCGCCGGCCTTCTTCTTCCAGGTCAGCATGGTGGCCTCAGCGATGGACTCGGACAGCTGGGGAACTTTGACTTCAACGATAGCCATTTGTGATTCTTTCCAAAAGTGTTCTGTACTGATACGTAGCGGGTGGGGGCTGCCTTACTTGTTCAGGACAAAACCCTTGAGCTTGGAGAACGCGCCTTCCACCAGGGCCTTTTGCTGCTCCTGGTGCAGGTGTGCGTAACCCACGGCGGGCGATGCCGAGGCAGCGCGGCCGGAGTAGCCCAGCTTCTGGCCATCGAGCATGTTCTCGTGGATGTAGTGCTGCACGAAGAACCAGGCGCCCTGGTTCTGCGGCTCGTCCTGGCACCAGACGATCTCGGTGGCGTTGCCGAACTTCTTGAGTTCAGCGGCGAAGGCCTTGTGCGGGAAGGGGTACAGCTGTTCGACGCGGATGATGGCGACGTCCTTGCTTTCCTTCTCGGCGCGCTTCTTGACCAGGTCGTAGTAGACCTTGCCCGAGCATGCGATCACGCGCTTGACCTTGGCCGCGTTCTTCACGACGGCTTCGTCCTGCTCGGGGATCACGGTCTGGAAACCACCGCTGGTGAACTCGGACAGCGGCGAGGTAGCATCCTTGTTACGCAGCAGCGACTTGGGCGTCATGATGACCAGCGGCTTGCGCAGCGGGCGCACCATCTGGCGACGCAGCACGTGGAAGATCTGGCTGGCCGTGGTGGGCTGCACGATCTGCATGTTGGCGTCGGCGGCCAGCTGCATGAAGCGCTCCAGGCGTGCCGAGCTGTGCTCGGGGCCCTGGCCTTCATAGCCGTGCGGCAGCATCAGCGTCAGGCCGTTGATGCGGCCCCACTTGACTTCACCGGAGGCGATGAACTGGTCGATCACCACCTGGGCGCCGTTGGCGAAGTCGCCGAACTGGGCTTCCCAGATCACCAGGGTGTTGGGATCGTTCGACGCGTAGCCGTACTCGAAGCCCAGCACGGCCTCTTCGGACAGGATGGAGTCGATGACGGTGAACGGAGCCTGGCTGTCGGCCACGTTCTGCAGCGGAATGTAGGTGCCTTCGCTCCACTTTTCACGCTTTTGGTCATGGATGACCGAGTGGCGGTGGGTGAAGGTGCCGCGGCCGCAGTCCTCGCCCGACAGGCGCACGGGGTAGCCCGATGCGACCAGCGATGCGAAGGCCATGTGCTCGCCCATGCCCCAGTCCACGTTGACATCGCCGCGGCCCATGGCTGCGCGGTCGTCATAGACCTTCTTGACCAGCGCGTGCGGGGTCACGGTCTCGGGGATGGTGGTGATGCGTTCGGCCAGGCGCTTCCATTCGGTCAGCGGGATGGCAGTGTCGCCAGCGTCGGTCCAGGTCTTGCCCAGGAACGGGCTCCAGTCCACGGCGTACTTGCTCTTGAAGTTCGTCAGCACCGGGTCCACGGTGTGGCGGCCTTCGTCCATGGCGGCGCGGTAGGCCTTGGCCATGTCGTCGCCCAGCGATTCGCCCAGGCCTTGCGTGGCCAGCTTGTCGGCGTACAGCTTGCGGGTGCCGGGGTGGGCGCCGATCTTCTTGTACATCAGCGGCTGGGTCAGGGCAGGCGTGTCCTGCTCGTTGTGGCCCAGCTTGCGGAAGCAGACGATGTCCACGACCACGTCCTTGGAGAATTCCATGCGGAATTCCAGCGCCAGCTGCACGGCCAGTGCCACGGCTTCCGGATCGTCGCCGTTCACGTGCAGCACGGGCGACTCGATCATCTTGACGATGTCGGTGCAGTACAGCGTGGAGCGGGTATCGCGCGGATCGGACGTGGTGAAGCCGATCTGGTTGTTGATGATGATGTGCACCGTACCGCCCGTGGTGTAGCCACGGGTCTGGGCCAGCGCCAGGGTTTCCTGGTTCACGCCCTGGCCGGCAAAGGCGGCATCGCCGTGCACCAGCACGGGCAGCACTTGCTTGCCGTGCGGGTCGTCGCGGCGGTCCATGCGCGAGCGCACCGAGCCTTCGACCACGGGGTTGACGATTTCCAGGTGCGAGGGATTGAAGGCCAGCGACAGGTGGACAGGGCCGCCAGCGGTGGACACATCGGAGCTGAAGCCCTGGTGGTACTTCACGTCACCCGAGGGCAGATCTTCGGGAGCGGTGTGATCGAACTCGGCGAACAGGTCCTTGGGCATCTTGCCCAGGGTGTTGACCAGCACGTTCAGGCGGCCGCGGTGGGCCATGCCGATCACGACTTCCTGCACGCCCTTCTGGCCGGCAGCGTTGATCAGCTCGTCCATGGCGACGATGAAGCTTTCGCCACCTTCCAGCGAGAAGCGCTTTTGGCCGACGTACTTGGTGTGCAGGTAGCGTTCCAGGCCTTCGGCAGCCGTCAGGCGGTCGAGGATGCGCTTTTTCTGGTTGGCGTCAAAGCTGGGCTTGGTACGGCTGGTTTCCAGCTTTTGCTGCCACCAGCGCTTTTGCGTCTGGTCGGTGGCATACATGTACTCGGTGCCCAGGGTGCCGCAGTAGGTCTCGCGCAGCGCGTTCATCAGCTCGCGCAGCGACATGCTTTCCTTGCCGAAGAAGGTGTTGCTCGTGTTGAACACCGTTTCCTGGTCGGCATCGGTGAAGCCGTAGAACGACGGCTCCAGCTCGGGAATTTCGGGGCGCTCGGTGCGCTTGAGGGGATCGAGATCGGCCCAGCGTGCGCCGACATTGCGGTAGGCGGCGATCAGCTGCTGGACGGCGGTGCGCTTGCGGCCCAGCTCGGAGTCGGCGCCGGAGGCCACGACCACCTTGGTGCCGCCTTGCTTGGCGCGCTCGGCGAAAGCGTTGATGACGGGCTGGTGCGGAACGTCCTTGGAGTCCGTGCCGTCGACTGCGGGCACATGTTGCAGTGCATCAAAGTACTCGCGCCAGGAATCCGGCACGCTACCGGGGTTGGCCAGGTAGTTCTCGTACATTTCTTCGACGTAAGGGGCATTGCCGCCGAAGAGGTAAGTATTGCCTTGATAGGCTTGGTAGACCGACGTCTGATCGCTCATATTGCGCTGACCTCCGCCTCCCTGAAGGAGGCATTAGCTGGTTTGTAGAACCTTCCGCGACACGGCTGTACCGATTGGCGGATGCGACTGTGGCTGGGGAAGGGCCTGGTTGCGACCGCCATTGTGCCACCGTTCAAACATCGCAGCAGGGCAGTTACCAAGCGATTACCTGGACCCTCCGGGAGTTCCCGCAGTCGCGTACATTGGCGCATCTTCCGAACGGACCGACAGATGAACCTGCTGCCCTTACACAAACGCACTTTCATGCTGCTGCTGATCGCGGCGACCATAGGCTTCGGTGCCGTGCTCTGGGAATTCATGGGGGCCATCTTCTGGGGCGTCGCCCTGGCCATCCTGTTCTCGCCGCTGCACCGGCGCCTGCTGGCGCGCATGCCCCGGCGCACCAATCTCGCCGCCCTGTCCACCCTGCTGCTGTGCCTGGTCGTGGCCATCCTGCCGCTGGCGCTGATCGGCGCCTCCCTGGTGCGCGAGGCCTCGTTGATCTATGAGCGCGTCAACAGCGGCAACCTGGACGCGGGCACCTATCTGCAACAGATCATGGACGCCCTGCCCTCCTGGGTCACACCCTGGCTGGAGAGGTTGCACCTGGGCTCGCTGGCCGAGCTGCAGGACAAGCTGTCCAGCATCGCCATGCAGGCATCCAAGCTGGCCGCCACCAAGGCGCTGGGCATAGGGCAGAACACGTTCGGCTTCCTGGTGGGCTTTTGCGTGATGCTGTACCTGCTGTTCTTCCTGCTGCGCGACGGCCGTGACCTGACCCAGCGCATCCGCATGGCGATTCCGCTGCAGGCCGACCACAAGGCCGAACTGTCGAGCAAGTTCACCACCGTGATCCGTGCCACCGTCAAGGGGAACCTGGCCGTGGCGGCCGCCCAGGGCGCGCTGGGCGGGCTGATCTTCTGGATTCTGGGCATCCAGGGGCCCGTGCTGTGGGGCGTGGTGATGGCCTTCCTGTCGCTGCTGCCCGCCGTGGGCGCCGGCCTGATCTGGGCCCCTGTGGCCATCTACTTCCTGGCCACCGGCGCCATGGGCAAGGGTCTGATCCTGATCGCCTACGGCGTGCTGGTGATCGGACTGGTGGACAACGTGCTGCGCCCCTTGCTGGTGGGCAAGGACACGAAGATGCCCGACTACATCGTGCTGATCTCGACGCTGGGCGGCATGGCTCTCTTCGGACTGACGGGTTTTGTGATAGGCCCCGTGATCGCGGCCCTGTTCATGGCGATCTGGGACATGTTCTCGCGCATGCAAGTGCAGGATGAGGAAAAGCGCCGCCAACTTGCCCAGGCAGGTTTGGCGCATGCTGAATATCAGACATCGGATGATATGGACCTCAAGCAAGCACCGCAGGATCCGCGCCCGCCGGCACGCTGAGCCTGCTCCGGCCCCTCCCTCTGGACGGGGGCCGGAAATCCATTTTCAGGCATTCAATGGGTGCAAATGGATCGCATTCGCGCAATAGCCTGGATCCATCGACCTCATTCATCCACTCAATGAATGGCGGATTGATATAAAACAAAATGTCCGAAGCCCTGAATCCAGATAATCATTTCAACTGATGATCCCGCCGGGCGGCGCCCTGGCAAGCCCCGCGCAGCAAGGCCTGGCGTGGAGCTTGCGCGCGAATGCCGCACAGGCCGACTCAGGATTAAGGGTTATTTCCCGGATTGATTCCGGGGTGCACTCGTAGAATTTGCTTACAAGCGTCAATTTCTATTAGAAGGTACCCCACATGGTCCAATTCTCCAGACGCCAGTTCATGAAAGTGACTGGTTCGACTCTGGCCGGATCCAGCCTGGCGTTGATGGGCTTCTCGCCCACTGCCGCCCTGGCTGAAGTGCGCCAGTTCAAGCTGGCCGCCACCACGGTCACCCGCCAGACCTGTACCTACTGCTCGGTAGGCTGCGGCATCCTGATGTATTCGCTGAGCGACGGCGCCAAGAACGCCAAGCTGTCGGTGATCCACGTCGAGGGCGATCCGGACCACCCCGTCAACCGCGGCACGCTGTGCCCCAAGGGCGCCTCACTGCTGGACTTCGTCCACAGCCCGCACCGCCTGAAATACCCCGAGTACCGCGCCCCCGGCTCCAACGAGTGGAAGCGCATGTCCTGGGACGAGGCGCTGACGCGCATCACCAAGCTGCTCAAGGACGATCGCGACGCGAACTTCGTCGAGCAAAACGACAAGGGCCAGACGGTGAACCGCTGGCTGACCACCGGCATGCTGGCCGCCTCGGCCTCCAGCAACGAAGCCGGTTACGTCACACACAAGGTTGCCCGTTCCTGGGGCCTGCTCGCACTCGATAACCAAGCACGTGTCTGACACGGCCCGACGGTGGCAGGTCTTGCCCCGACGTTTGGCCGTGGAGCGATGACGAACCATTGGGTCGACATCAAGAACGCGGACGTTATCCTGATCATGGGCGGCAATGCCGCTGAAGCACATCCCTGCGGTTTCAAGTGGGTGACCGAAGCGAAGGAGCACAACGGTGCGCACTTCATGGTGGTCGATCCGCGCTTCAACCGCTCCGCCTCCGTGGCCGATTTCTATGCCCCCATCCGGTCGGGCTCGGACATCGTGTTCCTGGGTGGCGTGATCAACTATCTGCTGACGAACGACAAGATCCATCACGAATACGTGAGGAACTACACCGACTTCTCGTACATCGTGAAGGAGGAGTTTGCGTTCGACGAAGGCATCTTCTCGGGCTACGACCCGCAGACACGCAAATACGACAAGTCCAGCTGGGACTATGAGCTCGACGCCGACGGCTACGTGAAGGTGGACGCCAGCCTGCAGCATCCGCGCTGCGTGTACCAATGGCTCAAGCGCCACTACGCCAGCTACACACCCGAGAAGGTGGAGAGCGCCTGCGGCACGCCCAAGGAAAAATTCCTGCACGTGTGCGAGAAGCTGGCATCGACCGCCGTGCCGGGTCGCGTCGCGACCATCCTGTACGCACTGGGCTGGACACAGCACACCACGGGCGCGCAGATCCTGCGCACGGGCGCCATGGTCCAGCTGCTGCTGGGCAATATCGGCGTGGCCGGTGGCGGCATGAACGCGCTGCGCGGGCACTCCAACATCCAGGGCCTGACGGACCTGGGCATCCTGTCGGCCTCGCTGCCCGGCTACCTGACGCTGCCCAACGAAGGCGAGCAGGACTACCAGAAGTACATCGACGCGCGCACGCCCAAGGCCATGCGCCCGGGCCAGATGAACTACTGGTCGAACACGCCCAAGTTCCACGTGAGCCTGATGAAGGCCTGGTGGGGACCGGCGGCCACGGCCGAGAACAACTGGGCCTTCAACTACCTGCCCAAGCTGGACAGGCAGTACGACATGCTGCAGGTGTTCGACCTGATGGCGCAGGGCAAGATCAACGGCTACATCGCCCAGGGCTTCAACCCGCTGGCGGCCCTTGCGAACAGCAACAATGTGCGCGAAGGCCTCAAGAAGCTGAAGTTCCTGGTGATCATGGACCCGCTGGTCACCGAGACATCGGAGTTCTGGCAGAACCACGGCGAGTTCAACGACGTGGATCCGGCATCGATCCAGACCGAGGTGTTCCGCCTGCCCACGACCTGCTTTGCCGAGGAAGACGGCGCCGTCGTCAGCTCCTCGCGCGTGCTGCAGTGGCACTGGAAGGCGGCCGAGCCCCCGGGCGAGGCCAAGACCGACATTGCCATCATGTCGGCCCTGCACCTGCGCCTGAAGCAGGCCTATGAGAAGGACGGCGGCAAGTTCCCCGAGCCGATCACCAAGCTGTGGTGGCCCTATGCCCATGCCGATCATCCGACCTCGGAAGAGATCGCCAAGGAGTACAACGGCCGCGCCCTGGTGGACCTGTTCGACCCCAAGGACCCGACCAAGCTCATCCGCAAGGCCGGCGAGCAGCTGGCCGGCTTCGGCGAGATGCGCGACGACGGCACGACGATGGGCGGCTGCTGGATCTGGGCAGGCTGCTGGACCTCGTCCGGCAACCAGATGGCCCGGCGCGACAACAGCGACCCCACGGGCATAGGCAACACGCTGAACTGGGCCTGGGCCTGGCCGGCCAACCGCCGCGTGCTCTACAACCGCGCCTCCTGCGACCGCAACGGCCAGCCGTTCGATCCCAAGCGCACGCTGATCCGCTGGAACGGCAAGGCCTGGGGCGGTGCCGACGTGCCCGACATGGGCCCGACCATGCCGCCGGAGACCACCGATCCGTTCATCATGAACCCCGAGGGCGTGGCGCGCTTCTTCGCCCGCAAGGGCATGAACGAGGGACCGTTCCCCACCCACTACGAGGCCTTTGACAACCCGCTGGGATACAACCCCATGTATCCCGACAACAAGCTGGCGGTCATCAACCCGGCCACGCGGATCTTCGACTCCGTCAAGGATTCGGCGGGCTCGCCCAGCGAGTTCCCGCACGTGGGCACGACGTACCGCCTGACCGAGCACTTCCACTATTGGACCAAGCACGTTCAGCTGAACAACATCGTTCAGCCCGAGCAGTTCGTGGAAATCGGCGAGGCGCTGGCCAAGGAACTGGGCATCGAGACCGGCCAGCATGTGAAGGTCAGCTCCAAGCGCGGCTTCGTCAAGGCCGCAGCCGTGGTGACCAAGCGCATCAAGCCCATGAAGATCGATGGCAAGACCATCCACCACGTGGGCGTGCCCATTCACTGGGGCTTCTCGTCGACGGGCCGCAAGGGCTACATGGCCAACAACCTGACGGCATCGGTGGGCGATGGCAACAGCCTTACCCCGGAATCCAAGACCTTCCTCGTGAAGGTGGAAAAGGTTTAAGGAGCAGCTGATGTCATCAACCATGTCTCTCGATATCAAGCGTCGCTCGGCCACGACGACGCCTGCCCCCAGTGCGCGCGAAACGCACAGCGGCGAGGTGGCCAAGCTCATCGATGTCTCCAAGTGCATCGGGTGTAAGGCCTGCCAGACCGCCTGCATGGAGTGGAACGACCTGCGCGACGAAATCGGCACCTGCGCGGCCGGCGTCTATGACAACCCGACCGATCTGACCGATCAGTCGTGGACCGTCATGCGCTTTACCGAGTACGAGAACGAAGCGACCGGCAACCTGGAGTGGCTGATCCGCAAGGACGGCTGCATGCACTGCGAGGACCCGGGCTGCCTGAAGGCCTGCCCCTCGCCGGGCGCCATCGTGCAGTACAGCAACGGCATCGTGGACTTCCAGCAGGACCAGTGCGTGGGCTGCGGCTACTGCGTCACGGGCTGCCCGTTCAACATCCCGCGTATCTCCAAGAAGGACCACAAGGCCTACAAGTGCACGCTGTGCTCGGACCGCGTGGCCGTCGGCCGCGAGCCTGCCTGTGTCAAGACCTGCCCCACCGGCGCCATCATGTTTGGCACCAAGGAGGCGATGAAGGACCAGGCCGAGCACCGCATCGGCGACCTCAAGCGGCGCGGCTATGCCGAGGCGGGCCTCTATGACCCGCAGGGCGTGGGCGGCACCCATGTGATGTACGTGCTGCATCACGCGGACAAGCCTTCGCTGTACAAGGGCCTGCCCGACGACCCGAAGATCAGCCCCATGGTGTCCCTGTGGAAGGGCGTTGCCAAGCCGCTGGCCATGGCCGCGCTGGGCGCAGCTGCCGTCGGCAGCCTGTTTCACTACATCACCAAGGGCCCGAACGACGTGTCCAAGGAACTGGAAGACGAAATGGACCGCAAGGACCAGGAAGCCGCTGAAAAGGAGGCCCGCCGATGAAACGCAACCCACGTGACCTGGTGCGCTACAACGCATCGGAGCGTGCCAACCACTGGGTGGTCGGCATCTGCTTCATCCTGCTGGCGCTGTCGGGCCTGGCGTTCTTCCACCCGGCCTTCTTCCCGCTCACGCAGCTGTTCGGCGGCGGGCCGTGGACGCGCATCCTGCACCCCTACATCGGGGTGGTGATGGCGCTGTTCTTCATCATCATGGCGCTGCGCTTCTGGCGCCTGAACGTGGTCGAGCCGCGCGACATCGAGTGGCTCAAGAACGTCAACAAGATGATCGACGGCGACGACCACGACATGCCCGAGCAGGGCAAGTACAACGGCGGCCAGAAGCTGCTGTTCTGGGGCCTGGTCATCGGCATGCTGGCGATCACCGTGACCGGCGCGCTCATGTGGCGCGCCTGGTGGACGCTGCCCGTCAACGTGGTGCGCGCCGCCTCGGTGGTGCATGCCATTGCGGGCGTGTGGATGATCGGCCTGATCATCATGCACGTGTACGCGGCCATCTGGACCCGGGGCACCATCCGCGCCATGCTGTACGGCACGGTGACGCGGGCCTGGGCCAAGCAGCATCACCGGGGGTGGTATCGCAAGATGACCGGGGATAACGACTGAGCCCCCTGAGCGGCTGCGCCGCTTCCCCCTCTCGCTTCGCGGGGGGGACGGCACCCTCGGTGCGGGGCGGCCCTTCCTCGGTGCCCCTGCTCTGGGGCACGCCGGTTTCATAGGCCAAGGACAATGCGGAACCCCGTGTTAGCCTTTCGCCTGAAGCCACCAGCCGCCCGGCGTCCCTGGACGCTGGGCGATTGTCTTTTTGGAACATTCCAATGCAACGCATTCTTCAACCTGGCGATATCGAGTCGCTGGATCACACCAGTTTTCCGCGCGTGCTGCTGCCGCAGTTGCCGGGGCTGTTCGTCGAGCGGGCGGCGCGGCTGCGGCAGCTGGCCGAGGGTAATCCGATTGCCGATTACCTGCGGTTCGTGGCGCAGATCGTGGACGCGCAGGGCAAGGCGGCCGGGCAGTTGACGCTGGCCGAGCCCGATGCGGCGCTGATCGCGCGGGCGCAGGAGCATTCGATGCCGCTGCTGCCTGCCGCCGACCATATCGATCCCGCCTGGCACGGCGTGCTGGACCGCATGCTCGATGCCCTGTCGGGCGCCGATGGCCTGCCTGCGCCGCTGCAGCCGCTGCTGCAGGAGCTGCGCGCGCTGGACACGGCCGGGCGTGACGAGATCGCGCAGCGGCTGCTGCAAAAGGAAGTGGCGGCCCGCCACGTGGGCATGGCGCCTTTTGTGATGGCTGCGCTGCAGGTGGTGTTTGCCACGCGCGCCAGCGGCCTGAGCGCACGCGACGTGCCCTACACCGATCCCGCCTCGATCTGTCCCGTCTGCGCCAGCGAGCCCGTGGCCAGCGTGCTGCGCATCGGCGGCAAGGCGGCGGGCCACCGCTACCTGCACTGCGGCACCTGCTGCACGGAGTGGCACATGGTGCGCGTCAAGTGCTCCCACTGCGAGTCGACCAAGGGCGTCGAGTACCAGGGCATCGATGGCGCAGGCGATACCGTGCTGGCCGAGACCTGCGAGGAATGCGGCAGCTACCGCAAGGTGGTCAACCAGGAAAAGGACCCGATGGCCGAGCCCCTGGCCGACGACCTGGCCTCGCTGATGCTGGACCTGCTGATGGGCGAGGAGACGCGCTTTCAGCGCGCCAGCGCCAATCCCCTGCTCTACGTGGCCTTTGCCGAGGAGCAGGATGAGGCCGGCGACGCGCTGATCGACCCCGCCACGCCTGCTGCCTGACCCTTTCGCACGCCATGACCGATACCGCCGCCC